>CAZGCC010000017.1:22654-23686 GCA_964524195.1 uncultured bacterium
TCTGTTCCATCAGGTTCATAATAATTCTCCCTTCTGTTACCGTTTTGTATCTTTATAAAATATAAAGATACTTAACGGTAACAGAAGGGAGAATTATTATGAACCTGATGGAACAGATCGAGAAGGATGTAATTACGGCGATGAAAGCCAAAGATACGGTGAAGCTGTCGACGCTAAGGATGCTGAAAAGCGCCCTCGGGAACTACCTGATCCAGGCCAAAAAGGACAAGGCGGATGATACAGAGGTCCTTGGCATGATCGCCAAGCAGGCTAAACAGCGCCGGGAAAGCCTTGAAAGCTTTGAAAAGGCCGGCCGCAAGGACTTGGCCGATAAAGAGAAGGCCGAGCTCGCGATCCTGGAAGCCTATCTGCCGAAGCAACTCACAGACGAAGAACTCAAGGCCGAGGTCCAGAGGGCCATAGGAATATCCGGCTCCAAAAGCCCCGCAGACATGGGGAAACTTATGAAGACCCTCATGCCCGCCATCCAGGGCAAAGCCGACGGTAAGCGCGTTCAGGACGCCGTAAAAGCCCTTTTATCAGGGCAATAACCCTTCGGGTAAAAGCCCCCTAAACGCCCAATAACCGCCTCTAGCCCAAGCCCTTCGTTAGATCTTAGGCGAGCCCAGCTCTTCCTATAGCCTACTTTACATAAGATACATTATGGGACCTAATAACCTTCTGAAGATAAACCCCGGAGCGTGAATGAATCCTTGAATCGGGCTGTTAAGGGCTTAGATTACGGGGCTAAGACAGCGGAAACAACGGCTCAATTGTGGCTAAAGTGTCACGCCCAGAAGATTATAAGCTTCGGGATCCAGGGCCAAGAGAACCTTCGTAAGAGATTTAAACTCAACGGCGCGAGCACAGGGATTGGAATCAACATAGAACCCAGCCAGAACTTCGCGAAGCCGCAACATTTCCCGCACGAATTCGCCCTTGGACACATTAGCCTCAACCGTCAGGTCGATGAGCTCAAATCCCCTCTCCAAAGAGGTTTTAAAGGGCTCCAGGAGGCCTTTTTGAAGGCTC
>CAZGCC010000018.1:0-350 GCA_964524195.1 uncultured bacterium
CGGTCCCCTGCACCTCCACCAGTTTCCCGGAGCCGGTCATCACCACATTCATATCCACTTCGGCCTTGGAATCTTCGGCATAACAAAGATCCAGCACCGGCTGGCCTTTCACCACACCAACGCTCACCGCGGCCACTGAATCCAGCACGGGATTTTCCGTGAGTTTTCCGGTGTCGAGAAGCCCCTGAATGGCGTGCATGAGAGCGATATAACAACCCGTGATCGACGCCGTACGCGTACCGCCATCCCCCTGGATAACATCCGCGTCGAGCCAAACCGTCCGCTCCCCGATCTTTTTAAGATCGACGATCGAGCGGAGGCTGCGACCGATCAGTCGCTGGATCTCCTGC
>CAZGCC010000018.1:360-15051 GCA_964524195.1 uncultured bacterium
GTAAGGCCGAAGGTAAGGGCTGGGTCACTGCGGAATACGCGATGCGTTCGTTGCAGGAGGCCGGAAGCATCCCGTATTCCGCAGTGACCCAGCCCTTACCTTCGGCCTTACAGAAGAACGGAACTTTTTCCTCGACCGTCGCCGAGCAGATCACCTTGGTATCCCCCATCTCGATCATGCAGGAGCCATGGGCGTTCTTAAGATAATTCGTACGGATGCTAATTTTTCGAAGCTGGTCTTTTTTCCTCTTGTCGATCCTCACAATATTCCCCCTAGCGGATATTCAATACTTTGTGGAGCTGGATCCCGATTCGCAGATCGGGAAGCTGTTTGGCTCCGGTTCGCTGCAACTTTTCCAAAAACCGCATGAGACCTGATCCCGGATATTTTTTGCCGGCCCGGCTGACGGGTTGTAAAAAAACAGGCGTTCGGGACGCCACCGAAGCGACCATGCGAAGGTGGCGGCGATACTCCGGGAGACTCACGCCTTTGGAAATCACGATCTTGATATAGACTTCTTTTTTCTTCGCTCTCCGAAGGAATTCCCGGTGCTCTCTAAGGAATTCCGGCTGCCGTGTCACGCTCGGAAGCTTCAGATCCATGGCAATGATATCACAGACCGGAAGAACCTTCGAGAGACCGGCATAGAGGATCCCATTGGTCTCAAGCAGAATAAGACGGTTTTTCTTCTTGAGTTTCCGGCAAAGTCTCTTTAGAAAATCCACGGCTAAAAGCGGCTCGCCGCCGGTAAGACTTACGCAAGCGTGCGGACCGTGAGTTCTTTCAAGCTCTTTCACCCTGCGCAGGATTTCCGAAAGCGTCATCATCCTGCCTTTTTTGGAGGACTCGTCGCAATAAGCGCACGCCAAATGGCAGGACTCGAACCGGATAAAGATATGCCTCTCGCCCATGCGAGGACCTTCTCCTTGAATGGACGAGAATATTTCAGTGATACGGGCAGCTTTGGGAAGGGATGCGGATCTCATGCCAAGAGAGGGTCAGGAATACCGGCTTCGTGAAAACCTTTGGCGCGCAGGATACAAGAGTCACAAACACCGCAGGGTTTGCTCTCGCCCGCATAGCAGGACCAGGTTTTTTCGAATGGGACGCCAAGCCTCGTGCCCAGCAAAACGATCTCTTTTTTGGTAAGATCGATCAGGGGCGCCTTGATCTCGATCTTTTTACCTTCCACCCCGGCTTTGGTTCCCTTCGACATCGCCTGAGCAAACGCCTCGAGATATTCCGGACGGCAATCAGGATAGCCGCTGTAATCGAGCACATTCGCGCCAAAAAAAATGGCATCCGCCTTTTCAGCCTCCGCGCAGGAAAATGCGAAGGAGAGAAAAATGCTGTTCCGGGTCGGAACATAAGTGGAGGGGATCATTTGCGGCATCCTGCCCGGATCACGGGACTGGGGCATCTTGCCTTCGCGTTCAAGCAGCGCGCTTCCTTTCCACGGAAGCTTGAAGCGCACCACATGTTGCGGGATCTGGAGAGCCTGGGTCAGACCGTGCGCAGCCTCAACTTCTTTTTCATGGCGCTGACCATAATCAAAGGAAAGCGCCGTGACTTCATAGCCTTCGCTGCGCGCGACGAAAAGGCAAACCGCCGAGTCCATCCCGCCCGAGAAAAGACAGACCGCCTTTTTCATGGGATTTTGACAAGTTTGACGGTCTTGAGCCTTTCGCCGAGAAATGCTTCGCCGATCCTCGCGAAATTACGGACGAAATCCGTGACAAAGATCTTGAGAGGAGCTTTCCTGGGCCGCGGGAAAAGAAGCCCCTCTTTTTGAAGCAGGGCTTTCAATCGGACCGCGGTCGGGCGGGCGGAATCCACCAAGTGGACTTTAGGCCCCATGACCTTCGCGATCACTTTCTGAAGAAGCGGATAATGGGTGCAGCCCAGGATCAGCGTATCGATCTTTTTCTTTTTGACCGGCGCGAGATATTTCTGAGCAGCACCGAGCGCCACGGCATCTTCCAGCCACCCTTCTTCGGCCAGCGGCACAAAAAGCGGGCAGGATTTGAGAAAATAATCAGCCTCGGAAGATTTGGCTTCAAGACTCCGGGCATAGCTTCCGCTCTCGATCGTCGCACTCGTCGCGACGACACCGATCTTCATGTTGCGTGTGGCAGCCAAAGCCGCATCGACCGCGGGCGTGACCACTTCCAGGACCGGGACCGGAAGCGCCCTCGAAAGCAGCTTGAAAGCAACACTTGAAGCAGAATTGCAGGCGATCACAAGCGCCTTGATCTTTTGTTTCAAAAGAAAACGCGCGCAATCCAGTGACAGACGACGGATCTCCGCGGTGGATTTGGTGCCATAAGGAAGGTGGGCGAGATCACCCAAATAAAGGATCTCCTCGGAAGGAAGAAGGCGCCGGAGTTCCCGGACAACCGTCAGCCCTCCAAGCCCCGAATCAAAGACTCCGATGGGGGAACCGGATGACTGACGCGAAGCTTTTGATATTTTCTGCGAGCGAATGGCTTTCTTCAAGGATGATCCGTAACGGAATGTCTTTCCAGTTGTTTGGCGCTAAAAAAGATGCTTGTTATTGTACAAAAGATCTCACTCGGCTGAATTCAGACAGCCTCGCGCTGGCTGGCGAGCCGGCTCTTTTAGAGCACCCTGACCTTTTGCATGGCTTGCCGGATACGGCCGAGGCCTTCTTCGATCTGTTTGATATCGAGGGCGTAGCTCAGGCGGATCCTGTCGGGAGCCCCGAACCACTCTCCAAGATAAGTGATGACCTTGAAATCATTATAGAGAACGGATAAAAATTCGCGCGCGTTCTTGCATTTAGGGAGCACATAGAACGCGCCTTCGGGCTTCCAAAGATCGAAGCCTAGATCCACCAAGCCCCTATAGATGTAATCACGACGCTCTCGCCATATTTGCTGTTGTTTCGCGATGTATTCTTTGGGAGCTTTCATCGCGGAAAGCGCCATATCCTGGCCCACCAGATTCGTGTTCATCGAAGTATGCGTCTTCATCTCACAGACATTTTCGACCACTTTTTTATCGGAACTCCAGAGATACCCGACCCGGACGCCGCACATACAATAAGTCTTCGAGAAAGAATTGACCGTGATCACATGATCTCCGTTGATGTTGTAATTTTCGCGTTCGTAGATCAGATCCTTATACACTTCATCCGAGACCACGAAAACGCCAAGCTTTTGTGTGATCTTTTCGATCTCCTTCAAGGTCCCGATGGCCTCGACCCTTCCTGTCGGATTGGAAGGAGAATTGATCAGAACGGCACGGCAATCCTTTATTTTTTCCTTGAAGTCATCCAGATCGATCCGGCCGTCCACAAGATCGGTAAAAACCGGGACCATGCCCGCCATTTCAATAATGGGAAGATAAGAATAATAATATGGCCGAGGAAGCAATACTTTCTCGCCCTTGGGCCACCCCCTGAAAATAAGGTCCAACGCCTCGGAAGCCCCGTTCGTAATGACAAAGTTTTCCGCGGTGGAGCCGGGATATTCCCGGGCCAGAGCTTCCCGCAATTTAACTTCCCCCTGAATAAGGCCATAACGCAAGTCGCGCGTAAGGTCAATGCCCTGGAAAGCTTCCGGCGGAGGCGGCAGATCAGGCTGCCCGGAACCAAAGCTGATCACACCATTGCCTTGTTTGCCGATAAAATCGGCGGGGCTTTTAAGTTTAAGCATGTCTGTCATTTAAAAATCCTTCTCATGATCCATTCGCTTCGGGATCCATCGCTACGCGTCTCTTTCGCAGCCACCTTCGTCATCGTCCTCATCAGCATCCTCAAGATCCCCCTTGCCGTCATCGATAATGCAGAGGACTTCATCGCGCTGGACCGTTTCATCCTCGTCAAAACAAACTTCCGCCAGAATTCCCTCGACCGGCGACGAGATCATCACCACGGAATCTTCCGTCGAAAGCTCCGCGAGATCATCCCCTTCCGCGACCGCGTCCCCTTCTTCCACGAACCAGGTCTTCACGGTAGCTTCGTCCACATTCTTTCCAAGCCCTTTAGCTAACACTTCGAACATCGTCGGTCTCTCCTTTTCTATCTTTATCTTCAATGATTTCTGAAATTGATAAGCCTTGGGACTAAATCCCCGTGCAAGTTTCGGAATTTCCGCAGGTCCGCGCTTCTCCAAGACCCGAGAAAGTCTCCCGCGCGTGATAGGAGCTACGCACATACGCGCCCGCCAAAACCCTTTCGAAACCCATCGCCATGAGCTTGCGCTTCAGGTCCTCGAATTTTTCCGGCGTGACATACTCCTGAACTTCCAAACTATCCGGCTTTGGCTTGAGATACTGACCAAGTGTCATCATACTGACGCCCACGGAGAGAAGATGACGGCCCGATTCAAGGATCTCCGGCACTGTCTCGCCGAGTCCCAACATCAACCCGCTTTTTGTGATCCGCCCCGGGGCCAGTCTTTTGGCAGTCTCAAGCGTTCTCAGCGAGCAACGATAATCCGCCTGAGGTCTCACCGCCCGTTGCAGCCGCTCCACGGTTTCAAGATTATGATTAAAAACTTCTGGACCCGCCTCGACCACGCAGCGGATCAGCGCTTCCCGCGAATGAAAATCCGGCGTCAACACTTCGATCTGCGAATCAGGGATCTCTCGCTTCACGGTCCGCACGGTCGCCGCATAATGCCCCGCGCCTTCATCCGCAAGATCATCGCGAGTCACAGAGGTTACAACCACATAACGAAGCCCCAACTCCTTGGCCGCAAACGCCACCCGCTCCGGCTCATCATTCCTGAGCAATTCTCCGGCGCCTGTCGGCACCGCGCAAAACCCGCAATGGCGCGTGCAAACACCGCCCAGGATCATGAAAGTCGCCGTATCCTTGGCATAACACTCATGCGCGTTCGGGCACATCGCCGCGCGACAAACGGTTTTCACTTCATACTTTTTTAAAATAGCGTGAGTCCGTTGAGACGAATCTTCGGGCAAGGAACGCCTCAACCAATCCGGAAACCGTCTGAAGGTTTTCACGAGAACCTTTCTTGAAAAATTTCTATTGAGAAAAACGAGTGTTTCTATCAGAAAGCGCTTGGGGTGTCAAGCCTCAAGCGGAAGCCTTGAAAGAAGGCGTCCGCAAACTGTAAGTCGTTAAGGGAAAGGATGTTAGTTCCGTTATCCATCACCCGGATATTCCAGAATAAGAGCCGTCCAACTCCTGAGTAAAAGACCACAGGTCCCGTCAATTCAGAAAGGGCTGAAGCATCTGATGCGGCAACCCGATATCCACGACTTCGATCTCGCCGGTATGTTGAGGCCCTTCGTTCTCATAGAATCCGGCTTTCGGCAAAGCCAACGCCACGGTCCAGGCGGCCTTCACCGCCACACCATGCACCCAACCCGTATCCGCATCCAAACCCGAAGGAATATCAAGACTCACGACGGGTTTCCCGCTTTTGTTAAGCGCGCGGATCACTGTCTCGAAAACACCGCCGACGGGACTATTAAGACCTATCCCGAAGATCGCATCCACCACAAGATCCTCCTTCCGGCACAAGGCGAGGGCCTCTTCTTCCGTCGCGATCTCCGCTAACTGGATGCATGGAATTTTCATTTTACGGACGATCGTGAAATTCAAAAGCGGGTCCGCTTTGAGCTTGGCGGGATCTTCCAGAAGCGCGACTTCGACCTTGTATCCCCGATTCACGAGATGTCTTGCAACGACGAGTCCGTCGCCGCCGTTATTCCCTTTTCCGACCAGGACCAAGACCTTGCAAGGTTCGTACTCCCTGGAAATAACTTCACAAACACTTCTCCCGGCATTTTCCATAAGGAGAAGACTGGGGATGGCGTGATCACGGGTGGCCGCTTCATCAAGACGGCGCATTTCAGCGACGCTGATCCGTTTCACCAGGAAACAGCCTTATTCTTTTTCAGGATTAGGCGCATCCGGACCACGGGTCAGCGGAGATCTCAGAGGACTTTTTTTCTCTGTTTCCAAAACCGCGGAATCGTTCCCGAGAAAAAGGATCAATTTTTGAAGGCCCTGGCGAACGGTATCGACCCCCCGGACCCATTCTCCAAGTTCGCGGGTCGCAGCCGCGGTCTTACGATCCACGCGACTCCGGTAGCGACGGTGCTCCTCTTCGACTTTGGCAAGACGGACTTCCTGCTCCACAAGCTTTGCGTCATAACCCTTGCGGATCGTCGATCGTTCCTGAACCAATTGCGCGTGCTCTTGCCTGAGAACTTCATATTCCTGAGCCTTGGCAGCTAACTCTTGGACTTGCTGCTCAAATTGCCCGAGCATGCTGTCCCGGGCGCGCAAGGCTTCGGTCAGTTCCTGAATGTGATGCTCCAGGGCCTCGATCTTTTGAAGCGCTGTTTCCTCGCGGCTCTTAAGATTCGTCAGTTCGCGCTGCGCACCTGATTGTTCCCGGTCAAAATCCGCCACTTGTTTCTCGAGCATGATCCTTTCCTGATCTTTGGTCGAAGCGATCCGCTCAAGCTCCGCGACGCGCGACAAAAGAGCGTCGGCTTTTTCCGCTTGGCGCACAAGATCATCTTTTTGCTGGATCAGATGTTCGATCGCCGAAGTCTTCTGCATCAGATCTGTTTCAAGAGTACGGACCTTCTCCCCCAGCGCCATGGCTTTGGAGCGCCATTCCGCACCCTCCTGGCTTAGAGACTCCTGCTTTTGAGCCTGCTTCTGGAGATCTTCGTAAGCGCGCGAAATCTCTTCGCTTTTTTGTTTTTCCTTTTCCAGCTGCTGCTGGAATTCCAGCTTAACCTTTTCGGTCTTTTCCGCATGCTGCTCGTGAAGCTGTTGCTTTTCTTCCTGAAGCTTTCGGAGCTTTTCGCTGAGCTCCTCCGCGCGCTGCGCCCAACCTGAAGACGGGGTTGAGGACGCGGCCGGCGCCGGCTTGGCTTCAACGACAGGCTGGGATGGATACTCAAAGGTCGGTATCGGCGGAAGAGATCTCCGGAGATCCGAGATCTCGGGCTGGATCTCGGGAGCGATCGACTTGGGTTCCGGAGTAGGCTCCGGGGAAGAGCTCGTGCCCGGCTTTTTCGGAGGAACCGGAACCTCAGCAGATTTTGTCTCCTCCATCAGGAAAAAAGAAAGATCCGGGGTTTGCGGCCAAACGATCTGAAAACAATTCTTTTTGATCATGTCGTGGTTGGTCGTTTCCGCAACCGCCCCACGACCCTGGAAGAACTTCTTGATCCGGGCCGCAAGACTGAAAGAGATATTGTCCACGAGGATCAGCGGCAATTTCGAGAGCACCTGCTCGACATCGTGCTTGTCGAGCCCGAAGATTTCCTGGAGCCGTTTGACGATCTCTTTTTTGTGCTTGGAAGGCACCGACTGAAGCACCACACCCCAGTCTTCAGCAGCATGGATGGATCGGGGTTCATTCACGGACATGGCATCACCTTTCCTTAGTGAGTCAGGATTATCGAATAAACATTTCAGAGTAGACCAGTTTCGGTTATTATACCCCGCATTTAATTTTTTCCTAGCATTTCAACACAAACAATATCGTCACGATGGGGAAAACTTTTACCCAGCTCGAGGGCTCTGCATGATCCAGCTTGGAAAAATCAAGCTCAAAACCCCTGTTTTCCAGTCGCCCATGGCAGATTGCACGGACATCGCGTTCCGCATGATCGCCCGAAAACTCGGCCTCGAGCTTGCATTCACAGAAATGATCTCTGCCGAGGCCTTGGCCCGTCAGAACAGCCGGACGCTCCCCCTTCTCCGGAGAACTCCTGGAGACAAACCTCTCGGAGCTCAACTCGTCGGGCACAACCCTGCATCGATGGGAAAAGCCGCAGCCATGATCGAATCCTTGGGATTCGAAGTCCTGGATCTGAATTTCGGATGCCCTGTGAGGAAGGTCACAACCCCCGGCGCGGGTTCGGCGCTCCTTACGCGGCCCGATCTTTCCGAAAAGATCTTCCAAAGCGTAATGACCCGTATCAAGAAAATCCCGGTCACGGTCAAAATGCGAAGCGGATTTACTGACCCGAGCGGCAAAGAAGCGGTGCGTATCGCCCGCCTTGCCGAGAAGCTCGGTCTTGCCGCGATCACCGTTCACGGAAGGACTCGCGCTCAAGGTTATGCCGGCAAAGCCGACTGGAACACGATCGAGCTCGTCAAGCGATCCGTCAAGATCCCGGTCTTCGGCAATGGCGATGTTTTTGCTTCCGAGGACGCTCAACGCATGATGGAAACAACAGGCTGTGACGGCGTCGCTATCGGCCGCGGCGCACTCGGGAATCCGTGGCTTTACGCCGGGATCCGATCCGTCCTTGCAGGAAAAACGCCCAAAGAGCCTTCGTTCGAGGAAAAGAAAAAAGTCCTTCTTGAGCATATCCGTCTGGAAGTTAAATATGAGGGAGAAAAAAAAGGGATCCTTCATTCCCGAAAGATCGCTGCCTGGTATTTTAAAGGCTGTCCCCATGTCGCTTTATTCCGGAACAGGATCAATCAGGCCTCATCGCTAAAGGAGATCTTTTCGTTGATCGAGGATTTTGAAGGCGAAGACGCTGCTTAGGCCTTCCCCTTTACATGTGGCGCCGGACCCAGTCCGAGGATCGGGCGGCGGAGGAACGGTAAACGATCGAAGCGATGATCTTCTTAAGTGTTTGATGCAGGATCTTGACGAGCAGTGAATCGGACCTGAAATCCGCCGGAGCAAAATGTTCCGACCGGTGCTCCGCCACCATCGCCTTGACCTCCTGTGGGACCCGCCTCAAAGGATCATAAACCGCAATGGCATTCCCCCCGGACTTGTGGATCACGGTCATGGAAGGCACATCCGTGATCCCATCCCCGATATAGATCATATTACGGAACGGGATCCGGCGGTCTTCATCCGGCATATGCCCATTGATGCTCTCGCTCAATTTAAGCTTGCCTTTGTTAATACGAAAGAGGAACTGCGTTTTATTGGTGTCATTAATGACAAGCTTGGGGAAAACAGGACGGCCTTTCTGAAAATCATACTCGCAGGCATAAACCTGCTTGAAATATTTCCGGATGCTGACATGCTCCAGGATATCCTGAAGCCCGCTTGAGACAATATAGTGTTCCAGCGTGATCCCGGTCTCACGAACTTCCGGAAGAGAACCGACAAAGTCCTTCAGCTGATCGAAATACCCCTCATTCACTCCGGGATAGTAAGGAACGCACTTGGCCAGCTCCTTCAGTTTTTGCTTTGTAAGAGGCCGCCTTTTGAAAACGGGATCATCGATCAGGAGTTTGAGATAGGCCAAGGTCTTTTCGTATCCCCGGCGGACCACAAGAGACTGGGATTTCGCCCAGAATTTTTTTTTGTTGATTCCGTAAGCCTTAAAGATCGTCTCTTCCTGCATGTTCCCGGGCGAAAGGGTTCCGTCAAAGTCATACACGATCGCGATAATGTTTTGCGCGGCCTTTTTTTTCATAAAACCTCTCTGGCACTGAAGAAAAATTCAAACGGGCCTGACCCCGGGCTCAAAAAGCTCCCGGGATCAGACCCGTTCTGAAACTCAAATTCAGGAACTACTTTGCCGCCGGAGCTTCTTCAACCTTCAAGCCCAAAGAACGAGCCCGTTCCATCTGGATATACTGGGAAAGCGTCCGGATGTTCTGGGAAAAGCTTTGTTTTTGCTCATCGGTCAGCTTATCCCCCTCTTTAGGAAGCTGGATCTGTCCGACCGGGAAAAGAAGCGCGGCCTCATTGCTCGGCACAAGCACATCGATCCGGCCGTTCACATTGTTCAACCGATAAAGCACGCCTTGGGAATCAAAAAGGGAATAAGCTTCGGAAGGGGTCAATTTCTGGGAATTCTCCATCCCGGTCTTCACAAGACCCGCTGAAGCGATGAGCGAAACACCGATGATCGACGCGATGATGATATTTTTCATGTTCTCTCCTTTTAGGTGCAACGGTTGTTTGAGAATAGCTATCGACAAAAACTTCCTTTTTTCCAAGCGCTCCTATTTAAAATAGCGTTCCCGGTAGAATTTAAGTTCCGCGATCGATTCTCGGATATCCGAAAGCGCGCGGTGCGATTTCCCTTTGGGCGGCTCCTTGTCCTTCGGGTACCAGCGCGCAATGAGCGCCTTTATCGAACTCACATCGACATGCCGGTAGTGAAGATATTCATCGATCTTGGGCATATACTTGGCGAGAAAACGGCGGTCATGGTGAACACTATTCCCGCAAAGCGGCGCCTTCTTGGGCTTGCAATATTCCTGGATGATCTCAAGGGTCAACTGCTCCGCTTTCTTGACCGTCATAGTCGACGCCTTGACCGCTTCGATCAGCCCTGATTTAGCGTGATGGCTCTGATTCCACTCATCCATCCCCTTCAGGATCGAAACCGGCTGATGGATCACAAGGTCCGGCCCTTCCGCCAGGACATTCAAATTCCCATCCGTGATGATCGTCGCGATCTCGAGAACTTTTTCTTTTTCCGGATCGAGACCCGTCATTTCCATATCGATCCAGACCATATTATTTCGATGGATCTTGGGGGTCATCCTGCGCCTTCTTTCTTTTTTGTTTGGATCGCTTCATGAGCATCAATGGAATCGTCGAACTTTCCTTCAATGGAATTCTTTAAAGCATCGCAGACTTCCATCATAAAAACAAAAGCGGGGCTGAGCCTGCCCTCATCATCTTCACCCTTCTTCAGAACGGCCTCGAACCCGAGCTTGTGAAAAAGATGGACGAGAACGCCCAAGACCGGAGACTGTTCCGTTTCCGCATTTGAGGCATAAAGGCTTTCGCTGAACCGCGTCGCATCTTCAAGAGACTTTGGGGACTCGAAAAGGCTCATGACCTGTTTAAAAAAAAGGTTCTTTGACTCCTTATCCGCGATCTGGTGACTTGCGCAACACCCCGTCCAAAAAACGCATCCCAAGGCGAGCTTGGCCGGCACATATTCCCGAAGAAAAACTTCAGCCGGAATCTTATTGAGGCGGGGCTCCCTCTCGCAAAATTCGCTATAAATAAGCGGGTGCCCGTCCCTCTCCAGAACCAGATCCTGAAGACTTTGAGCGCACTTTTTAAGCGACCCTTTTTCAATCTCGATGGGAAACTGGCCTCCGGAAACACTCATGCGGGTATCCTACCAAGCCAACGCATGACTTGCAAGGTGCGAAATGTCTTGAGGCGCTTAATTCCTCTTCATTTCCGTCGCTTTTATGATATAAAAGACGCCCCATGGCCCGAAGAAGATTCTTTAAATTCAAAAAATTCAGACTTCGCAGAAAACAGAAAAAACAGCTCGCACTTTTTTCACTGGTCGGGTTTTGTGTTCTGGGAGGATTCCTTCTTTTGCTGTTCCTGCGCCCGGCCCCTCCCAAGCCTTCCGGGGGAATGACCTCAAAACCCGCTCATGCTTTTAGACCGAGCGGACGACCCAAAGTTGTTTTTGTCATCGACGATATCGGCAATCACGACAAACTTAAAAACCAGTTGCGTGCGCTCGGGAACAAGGCGACCTATGCCGTTTTACCGCTACTCCCTTATTCCCGTTATTTCGGAGAAATGAGTCGAAGCACCCATGCCGAAGTCATTCTCCATCTCCCCTTGGACACCGTGCAGGACAAGATTCCGGGCCGAGGGCTCATTGTGGACACGATGAGCGAACAAGATGTCCTGGATATGCTAGCCCGCGACCTTGATTCCGTTCCAAACTATGTTGGCGTCAATAATCACATGGGCTCCCGCGGCACCGCGAACCGCGAGCTGATGACTATCATCTTGACCGAACTCAAACGCAGGAATCTTTTCTTCCTGGACAGCTACACGACCCGGGAATCCACCGTATCCTCGGTGGCCCGGAAGATCAAACTTCCGATCCTCACTCGCGGGGTCTTTCTCGATAACGAAGACTCCAAACCCTATATACGGGCTCAGTTGAGAGAGGTGCGAACCTTGGCCCGCGAAAAAGGAGCCGCCATCGCCATCGGGCACTACCGGCCCAAAACGCTGGAAGTCCTCAAAGAAGAGATCCCGAAGTTTGAAAAAGAAGGCTTCGAGATCATTTCGCTCAAACAGATGCTGAAGATCCAGAAAGACTAGACTCTAAACCCGTTTACCGCGGAAGGTCTCGTGGTAGAGATCGGTAAATTCCACCCGGACAAATTTTCCCCCAAGGTCTTCTTTCGATTCAAAGATCATGCGCCGGTCCTGATCCGTGCGGCCAACCTGCTCCGCAGGGTTGTCAGTCTGCCGCCCATCCACAAATACCGTGAAGATCTTTCCTAAAAGCGCGCGGCTCCTTTGCCCCGTGATCTCCCGCTGAAGAGTTAATAGTTCCAGATGTCTTCGCGCTTTCACTTCTTCCGGCACATCATCCGCTAATTTTGATGCAGGCGTTCCCGGACGGACAGAATATTTATAGATAAAAGCCCCATCGAACTGACACTTCAAAAGAGCGTCCTTCGTCCCCTGATGGTCTTCCTCCGTTTCCCCGGAAAATCCAACGATCAGGTCCGTGGTGATCGAAATATCAGGGGTTAGTTCACGAAGACGGTTGATCTTTTTCTGATATTCCTCAAAAGTGTGAAGGCGCTTCATTTTTTTGAGAACGCGATCCGAACCGGACTGAAGCGGCAGATGGAACCTGCGACTGATCTTGGGATTTCCAGCTATGACTCGAAAGAGCTCCTCCGTCGCGTCCTGCGGATGGGATGTTGTAAAGGAGAGCCTCTTCAATCCTTCTATTTGGCACAAGGTTTGAAGAAGCTCAGGGAATGTCGCGCCGCCTTTGTAGCTATTTACATTCTGCCCCAGCAGCGTGATCCACTGAACACCGCTTTCGACCAACCGGACAGCCTCATTAAAAACCTCTGGAGCTGGCACGGAGACTTCGCTCCCGCGCGTTTTCGGGACAATGCAAAATGTGCAGACCTTGTCGCAACCGGTCATGATGGGAAGCCAGGCATGAAACGGGCTGTCCCGTTTGGTGAATTCGCTGTATTCGATCGAAATGCCGTCCCTCTTGATACACGCCACCTGCTTGCGGCTTTCCTGGACTTGACGGATCATGCGGGGAAGATCTTTGACATGTCGGGTCCCGACCATAAAATCCAGATAAGGGAATCGTTTGAAGAGTCTGTCGCGATGTTCCTCGACCATACAACCCATCAAACCGAGGATCAGTCCGGGTTTTTCCTTTTTTTCGGCGCCCAGCATCCCAAGCCTTCCCCACACCCGCTGCTCCGCATGGTCCCGCACCGAACATGTGTTCATGATCACAACATCCGCCCCGCGGGCCAAACTGCCCTTGGGATCCCCATCCGACTCGGGCTCCTCGATGACCTCAAACCCCTCATTTTCGAGAATCCCCGCCGCGACCTGGGAGTCGTAGACATTCATCTGGCAGCCGAAGGTTGCGATAAACACCTTGAGGCGTCGCTGACCTTTATTTCCTCCAGAAACTTCTTCTGACATGGTTTATTCCCTTCTAAAAACGATTTAAACGGCTCGAAAAGTTCAAAACTGACAATCTTCCTGTCCTTGACCCGAATTTCCTTAAAAACGACCCGAACGACCTCTTTTTTGCGAATGGGGTCCAGCTCTTCCTTGGCGTCATCAAACCGGCTCAGGACCTCCCGGACATACTGCTGGTACCCTTTGTGCTTCTCCCGGGCAAGGAGCTTTAACTCCAGCTCGGAAAGACGGTTCCGTAAGCGTTTCTCCTCATCCCGCAGGTTTGCGCATATTTCCTTATAAACCTCGAAAGCCATGCAGTCCTGATCATAAGCATCCGCCTGTTTCTTTTGCCGCCGCAGGTTGTCCTGGATCAGGCGACTCTGCTCCCTGACCATTTCCGCAAACGCCTCACAAGGTTCCGATTGGACTTGGACGAGCCGGGCCAAGCGAACTTTCAAAATATCCTGGTTTTGGGTCAACTTATCAATAATGGCAAAAAGCTCCGGCTCGATCATCTCGGCCCGAACCATGGAATTCTTACATTTGATATCGTGCATGTAGGCGGCAGAACACCGGTACCACCGTTTACGCTTTTTTTTCGCCGCATTCGAGATCGCGGAGATGCCATGCATCCGGTGATTACACCGGGCGCAAACCAGCACGCCGGTAAACGGATAGTCAAACTGGGTCAAAGAACGCTCACCGCCTTTCCGGTTCGTACGCAACCTTGCCTGTACTTTATCGAAAACATCCTGAGTGATAATGGCTTCGTGCTTCCCATCTGCCACGACAATCTGATCGGGAGGGTTCGGAACGGCACGGCAAGTCTTGCGGCTTTGGTCATTACGGTCGTAATGCGTCCGGTTCCAGACGAGCTTCCCCAAATAAACGTGATTTTTAAGGATATCGCAAATAAGCTTGGTTTGAAACCTTCCGCCGCTTCGCGACTTGATCCCCTGTTTATAAAAATATCCGGCGATCTGGGTCGTCGATTTGTTGGAAAGATACATGCTGAAGATCTGCTTCACGATCCCTACTTCGGCAGGAACGGCTTCCAATAGTTTTTTGTCTTTGTTGTAATTATATCCGTACGGCGCATACCTCGCCCCTTGCCAATTCCCCTTCTGGACGCCCTTGATCATACCCGGGAACACCCGCTCCACCAGACGGTTCCGCTCAAACTCCGCATAAGTTCCGAGCATGTGCAGCGCCATCTTTCCAGCGCTTGTGGTCGTATCAAAGGGTTCTGTTGCGGATTTATACCCGATCCCCCAACGGCTGAGTTGATCGAGCAAAT
>CAZGCC010000018.1:15061-17145 GCA_964524195.1 uncultured bacterium
CAAATTCCTGCTCAGACGGTCCTGTTTGTAGACAAGGACCAGATCAAAGGATTTTCTGCCAGCGTCCGCGAGAAGCCGCTGCAATGCCGGCCGATCCATGGTATAGCCACTGACCCCGTCATCCTGATAAACCTTCGCACCCGAAATACCGCAGAAAACTTCCCACCCTTGATCTTTTGCATATTTCAGGAGAAAGTCCCGCTGAACCTCAAGCGAGAACCCTTCCCGCGCCTGGTCTTCTGTGCTGACTCGAGTATAAAGCGCTACCTTCATGGTTTTGTATCCTCCCGAAGCACACTACGCCATTTGCGGATGTCCCGAAGGTCATCTGCGGTCAACACCGGAAGATTCCGGTAGTCGCGCTTCACCGTGATCCAGCCCTTCTTGATCCAGTAATAGAGGGTCAGACGATGGACACCCAATTCCGCCGCCGCATCCTTTAAGTTATATCGCTTGGGATTCTTAGACATAGGCGTCTTTATACACGGTTATTCACGCAAACGCAACAAGAATTACCGTCCAGGATCTGTTTTTGTTTCACCTTCATTTCTTTCTGCCCCGCTTTTCACTAATCGTCTAAGCAGAAGCGCATCCGCTTCTGAAATGATCTCTACAAAAACCCTGAGCCGGTAGGATTGTTCGTCGATCTCCCGTTGCGTGAGATCTGCTGGTGTAATCCGTTCGGACTCCAAGAGTTTTTAAATACCTCCTTTCCCTCAAATTTTAAAATCATCTTTTTCTCCGATCCTTTTCCAAAGTGGTTTCTTTTTCGATTTTTGCCGACTCAATAACGGATTTCTGACGGAACAGGATCCTGCCTGGTCCTACGCCCTGCCGGTTTGGATTTGTCCCGAAGCGATAGAAATGCAAGGGACATTCCCGGACGGAACAATATCGAACCTCTTTGGGATGCCCTCCAGCACACTGGAGACAATAAGAACGGATGGTCTTGAGGGGCGTTAGGTAGATCATCAGTCGTCATCCTCTCCGTCACCACCGCGATCATCTTCTTCTGGATCCACTTCCGGATCATCATCGGCGTCCCGATTCAAATCGTCGTCATAATCATCATCTTCCGCATCGTCCGAGTCTCTTTCGGAGTAGTCCACAATACAATCCCTTCTCATACGACTTCGTCCCGCACCCAACGACTCGGATTCGACTATCGCCTTGATCTCTTCGCGGGTCCTGTCGGCAAGCGTCCCATCCATGGAGTAGTCCATCAGAACTCGTACGGGCAGCTCTCCTTGAGACGAACGAAAGACAGCATCGCCTTTGTCCCGCTTCAATTCCTCCAGGCTTATGAAATAGAACTTCTGCCAAACATAGCCCGTCTTTTTCTTCAGCGATTCGATCCGCCTTTCACTTGGCAGGATGTAGAGCACTTTCTCGAACTTCGATGAGTAGTTGTAGCGGTCAAAGATCTTCTTGTAGCGAACCGGGTCTTTCTCTGTCCTCTCGTATTCGACCGGATAAACCTGATCCACGGTCATTATCAGAGCGTCAGGCGTAATCCCATGAGGTTTCACGGACCGGATCACCCGCTCCGGTATCCAGAGACCGATCCCAAGCGCTTCGAAAAGAATCCGAAGATCAACAAGTTCCCGGTCATGGAAGTAATTGACGAAGGTCTTGTCCTTGGCGACCCCGATCGCAAACGGATAATTGCCTGCGGCGAGAGCCGCCACTGCGTCCGTCGTCGGGATATACAAATCCCTCGGATCGCTATAAACCTTCTGCGTCCCCAAAAGACCCGCTTTTACAAGCTTCTGCATTCTCCGGTACGGCGCACGGTGAATATTGCATCCCGGAAAAAACTTCTCGCCGATCTGATTCAAATGGCTGAATCGCATATGCAAAATCCAGGCAAGAATATCCTGATCCCGTTCCATCATCCTCATAACCCAATCTCCCAGGCAACAAACGAACACGCTACCTGCCACGCAACAAGCATCCCTTTCCCGACCAATCCATCTCGCCTCAAAAAGTTTATGAAGAGAGGGATTGGTCGGGAAAGAAGTCGTGAGTCTTTTGCGTGGCAGGTAAACGACTTACGAAAAAATGCCTGGGGAAACCCGAGCCCC
>CAZGCC010000018.1:17155-23102 GCA_964524195.1 uncultured bacterium
CTGCAAGCATGATTTTGCTTCCGAATTGGACCAATGGGAAAGTGATTGAGGGAGGGGTTTTTCGTGTAAAAAATCCTTAACAACAACTGCGTCACGACAGAGGACTCCTTTCGGTTTGCCTTCTCGGCTGAAGTAGTTTCGCCTTAAAGACCGGACTTCTGCCCATTCCCTTGAGGCCTTTAATCTCAAGATATCCGGGAATGGAGGGCTTTAGGTCCCCGAAAGTCGCGGAACTCGCTGACGCCGTCGCAATTAAAATTTCTGCTTGCTGACGGTACCGCGCCCCAAAAGGCGCTGGAAACGAATCCCGCCGCCCCTGCACATAGCGGCTAGAGGAAGAAGATTTGAGGCCAAAACCTCAAAACACTCCCCTTACATTAGGGCAGATCGGGTTATTTTTTTCGAGGATTTTTCTACAGGTGCGTAGATTTTTTTTCGTGTCTTCAAAACCCGCTATTTTTCAGCGGAATAGAGCCCGGCAAGGCGCCGGATCGTGCGGAGATTGCTGTAGATCGTCGAGAGGTTGGAGTGCAGGGACTTTGCGATCATTTGCGGAGGCCAGCATCTTTCAAAATAAAGACGAAAGACGCGCTTTAACTTTCCGGCGTACAGAACGCCGTCCAAAATCGCCTTAAGCCTCAGGCCATCTTCGCGGCGTTTCTTGATCCGTTCGAGCCGTTTAGCCGCCCCGTTAACCCTGGCCCAAGCGCTAGAAACGCCTATTTTGAGCGTTTCGGAAAGCTTCCGAAGCGTCATTTGATCGTCCCGCCCAAGAGTAAATAGCTCATAGGCTCGTTTTTGTTTCAAGGTAAGCCTCGCGTATTTAAGATAACGTCGTAACTGGCGCAAGGTTTGGATTTCCTGGTTACGCTTGGAGGAGGACTCTTCCTTCGCCATGAGAACTTCAAGGGGGGAATCTGCTGAAGCGGCAATCTCGTTGCGAACCTCTTGCCCAAATCCTGTGAGCCGTGCTGTAGATTCGCCTTCGATCCTCTGAAGATGCACAGATCGAACACGGTGGCGGAATGGCTGCTTCTGAGTTTTCTTGTCAATGCGATCCAAGCTAGTTTCTCCTTTCGCTAAAGGATAGCATGCAAATGATGCGCTGTGCGAAACTGCCCCCCCCTAAGAGCGCAAGAATGGAAAAATGGTTCATAATTAATTACAGAGAAAATTTCAAACGTCTAACTGACTTTTTTATTACCCCCGCGAATAAATGCCTTTTCCGTCTGAAGCCATGGATAGTCCTTTTCATCGCCGACGCCCATCGGGCCGCCCAGGATCACGAGCCAGCCAAAATCGTTGATGGAAGGGAAAGACTTTCCGAAAAAAAATAAGCGTCCGGCTCATGGCATGCCCGTTCTGCTTTGCCCATAGCTCAATATTGGCTGGGCCTTCGAAATCGGCATGTTGCTGACAATGGACGCGTATCATGAAGACCCATTTCTAAATGTTCCGTCAAGACCAATCACGATTTTTTTGACAGGCCTTTTTGTTCCTGAAAGTTCAACTGCTTCCTGAACCATACGAAGAAGGCTCGAACAGCACGGTACCTCCATGATCACAACAGTAAGAGAATAAACGGTGTTGTTTTTCAAAAGTTCCGCGATCTTTTCGACATAACCGCCCGTGTCATCCAGCTTGGGACAGGCGATCACAAGCCTCTTACCTTTCAACAGGTTTTGATGAAAGTTCCCAAGGGCGAAAGCTGTACAGTCCGCAGCAATCAGCAGGTCACATCCATTAAAATAAGGCGCCTGGGGTGAGATCAAATGGAGTTGAATCGGCCACTGGCTTAACGCCGACGGAACGAAACCGGGCGCGCCTCCCGCGGAAGGTTCCGAACCGCGCTTAAATTCCCTCGCCACCGTTCCCGGACACCCGCCAAAATGCGGGGCCGGTTTGGGCGACACATTCTCTGCGGGGCTCCCCGGTGCCCCATGCACACCCTGCGCTGCCCCGGGACCTTGTGTCTTCAACACATGTTCGCAAGTGGCTTTCGGGTCGTAGGCCGCGACGTCCCGCTCCACGATATTAAGCGCGTCAACCGGACAGACATCCAGGCAAGCCCCCATGCCGTCGCAAAAGATTTCTTTGACGAGAACGGCTTTTTTGTGCTCATCCAGCACCAGCGCCCCTTCCGCGCAGGCCTTGGCGCAGAGCCCGCACCCGTTGCATTTTTCCCGATCAATCTCAATAATTTTACGCTTCGTCATAGTTCCCCTCCATAAAAATTAGCCCATCCACACTCAGCCAGCTTAAAAGGTTACAACCTTATCGCTCTCTTTGATGATCTCGTACATATCCTTCATTGTCGAGATCGGGCACATTTCAGAGCCTTCTTGATTGCGGGATTTGATACAGGTCCCGCAGGCCAAGATCTTTCCGCCTACCTGCATAAATTTCTCAGCCTGTTCCACGGTGTTAAATTTGTCCGTGCCGATGCTCTGATACTCGACGCCCTTGCCCATAAAGAACACCGTCACATCATCTTTCTGGCCAAGAGCAAAGTTCGCATACCGCAAAGCGTTCCAAGAAGTTTCCGCGTCGTTACTTGAAATGATGACCCCGATCTTCATAAAAACCTCCCGTTATTTTGTTAAAACAATTCCGTAATGGTGCGGCTTCAGATCACATCTCTTCGGGGAATGAAATCCCGCTTGTTCCGCCCATCGGATACAATCCTCTGGCTTTGGACGGATCTCCATCGAGGGACCCCTTGGTGTCGAAGGATCATAATTCCAATGGATGATCCCCAGCCTTCCACCGCTTCTCAATACCCGGCTAGACCAATTCCGGCTCGCCACGCTATGCAAGCCTTTTCTGGAATCTCATTGAGCTTAAAGTGAGAATACCCACCCCCATCAGTAGAAGCGCCAGCATCTGCGGCCACAGTATCTCAAAACCGGTTCCCTTCAAAAAGAGCCCCCTTAAAATCACCAGAAAATACCTCAACGGATTTAAAAAAGTAACCCATTGGATAAGCTTCGACATATTGGCAATGGGAAACATAAAACCCGAAAGCAACACGGCCGGAAAATAGAAAAAGAAAGTCGTCATCATGGCTTCTTGCTGTGTCCCGGCAACTGTTGAAATAAATAGGCCTACTCCAAGGCAGGTAAACAAATAGAGACTGGAAGATACGAATAACAAAAATAAATTCCCATGAATCGGAACCTTAAACCAAAGAACACCGACTGCTGTCACCAGAAGCACATCCACCAAGCCGATGATCGCAAAGGGAGTAAGCTTACCTAGGATCAATTCGTACGATTTAATCGGACTTACAATCAGCTGCTCCATGGTCCCGATCTCTTTCTCTCTGACGATTGCCATGGAAGTCAAAAGAAGGGTAATCAACATCACAATCAGCGCGATCACACCCGGCACATAAAAGTTCCTCGACTCTAAAGTCTCGGTGAACCAGGAACGGCTCCGTAAAGTAACGCGGGGAAACTCTGATTTTTTGAGTATTACTCTGGCGCGGCCATCTAGAATGTGCGCCGAATATTTTTCGATGATCCTGTTCGAATAACTTAAAATTACTGCGGCAGTATTGGAATCGGTGCCGTCAACAATCAGTTGGATTTGCGCCGAACGGTGGGCATTCAGATCACGAGCAAAACCGCGGTTGATTCGCAACACCGCATTAACACGAGATTCATCAATCAACCTCTTCTGTTCTTTGTCATGGGATATGTACTTCTTCACCCTGAAATAATTCGATGCTGTAAACTCCCTGATGAAATCCCTGCTCGCCTGGGTATTATCCAGATCGTAAACAGCGGTCGGGATATTCGTGACATCCGTGGACACGGCATATCCAAACACCATCACCTGGATCATGGGCATAATGAAAATAATCGCCTTCATGCGCGGATCCCGGAATATTTGAATAAACTCTTTAACGAGAATATGGTAAATGCGCTCAAACATCAGGCAATCCTTTTCTTGAACATCCGGTTCGCTAAGATAAAAACGACTACGGAAAACAGGGTCAAAAAAAGCACCTCATAGAACAAAGCTTCAAGACCTATCCCCTTGAGATAAATTCCTTTCAAAATCGCGACAAAGTAACGGGCCGGGATAAAAAAAGTCAGCATTTGTATCACGTGAGGCATATTGGAAATAGCATACATAAAACCCGAAAGCAAAAAGGCCGGTAAAAATGTAAAGACCAACGCCAGCTGGCTTGCCACTAATTGATTCTTCGTCACGATGGAAATCAGCATCCCTAAGCTTAAGGCACCCGCAAGGAAAACGCCGCTGAGAAGAAAAAGAAGTCCAACGTTACCTCTTAATGGAACATGAAAAAGGAACTCGCCCATACCCACGGCGATTAGAACATCCAAAAAACCAACCGCAAAAAAAGGCAGGAATTTCCCGAGAATGAGTTCATGGGATTTGACCGGCGTTGCGATAAGTTGTTCCATGGTGCCGCGCTCCCACTCCCGCGCCACGGTCAGTGACGTTAAAAGGGACGCAATGACCATCATAATAACCGCTATGAGACCCGGAATAATGTAGTTCCGGCTTTTCATATCCGCATTGAACCATACCCGCGAACGCATCTCCACGGGAGTGTGATTTTCCTCGCTCGATTTGGAAAGTAAATCTGTGATATTTTTTTTATTATAGCGCGCCACCACTGTTTCGACGTAACCGATCGCAATGGTTGCCGTATTCGAATCGCTGCCATCCGCAAGAAGCTGAATGTCGGCGGTTTCACTAGACTCAATCCTTTTCGAGAAGTCAGAAGGTAACACCAAAGCCAGGAGCACTTTATTTCGTTCAAGCGCATCCTCGAGTTCACTATACCGACGGGCATATCCCATAATTTTAAAATAGGAAGAGTGCTCAAAATAGGATAGGAAATCACGAGAGACTGGTGATTTATCTTGGTTCCAAATCATCAAAGGAACCTTGTCAACATCAAGGGTTAAGGCAAAGCCAAAAAGAATGAGCAGTAGCATGGGGATCGCGATGGCCATTCCGAGACTTCTTGGATCCCTAACAATATGAACAAACTCTTTCTTTGCGAGCGCCCAGACTCTCACAAAATTCATGCTACCTTTCCCCGCTTGTCGTACGCCTCGATGAGAGAAACAAAAACATCCTCTAAAGACGGTTTGATCTTACGCACCACAAACCCGGACATTCCTTCGGCCGAAAACAACGCTTCAATCCGCTCGATAGCCGCTTGGGAATTCTCCACTACAGCGTGAAGTTTCGTGCCGAAAAGAGCTGTTTCCCTAACGCCTTCCACTGCCGTGATCCTTTTGATCCACGCCTGAGCATCCGGCAATAAAAGCTCAAGAACCTCTTCCTGCATCACATTCGTTTTTAGTTCCTCAGGCGTGCCAAGTGCAATGCGATGCCCTTTATAAATTAAAGCCACGCGGTCACAATTTTCCACCTCATCCATATAATGGGTCGTCACGAAAACCGTTACGCCATCCTTGGCCATTGTTTTGATAAGCGCCCAGAAATTCCTGCGAGATATCGGATCCACGCCAGAGGTAGGTTCGTCCAAAAAAACGATCTTGGGCTCGTGAATGATGGCGCACCCCAAGGCCAGTCTCTGCTTCCACCCTCCGGATAAAGTAGAAGTCCGGCTTGACCTAAAATCTTCCAACCCGGCCATCTCAATAACCCAGTCTTTTCTGGCCTTCTTTTTCTGATTGGGAATGCGGTAGATCCCGCTATAGAAATTAATGTTTTCTTCAACGGTGAGATCTTCATAAAGCGAAAATTTCTGGGACATATACCCAATATGCTGCTTGATCTTCTCCTGTTCAGTCAAAACATCATACCCCCCGACGTGCCCTTCGCCAGAGGTAGGAGACAAAATACCGCAAAGCATTCGGATGGTCGTCGATTTGCCTGCACCGTTTGGGCCGAGAAATCCGAAAATCTCTCCCGATTTCACTTCAAAATTTATTTGATC
>CAZGCC010000019.1:0-1602 GCA_964524195.1 uncultured bacterium
TGATCGCGCCCTGCACGCATTATTTTTCCGCCACCTGGCTGGGGCTTTTTAAAAAGCAAAAAGTCGCGATCCGGACGGGACTTTTCTTTGGCGTCGCGTTCTACGCTGTGGGGCTTTTCTCGCCCTCAAGCTTTCCGGGGGTTCATCAGTACTTTTGGGGTTTTTATCCTGTCTACGGTCCCCTCAACCAGTATTTTCTCGGATTCTTTTTCCTGGTGCTCTTTTGCGCGTTCTTCAATTTCTTCAGCGCGCTTTTCAAAGAGCCGAGAGGCGTGCGCCGGACGCAGATCGGGCTCATCACGATCGGGTTCCTTGTGGCGTTCCTGGGCTCCTTCGATTATCTTCCGAAACTGCTTTATTACCCGGTCTACCCGCTCGGCTTTCTCGCGGTCTTTTTCTGGATCCTGGTCGTCGCCTACGCGATCATCCGCTACAAAGCCATGGATATCGAGACCGTCATCCACAAGACCCTCATGTGGCTGGCCACCACGGTTGTGGCGATCGTGCCGTTCGCGGCGTTCATTTACTGGACCCAATGGCTTCGCGATCCGGCTTCCGCGTGGGGTTCGATGCTTTACTACCTCACGGTCGCCATCGCGTTTTATTTCTATTTCCGGTCCATCCAGCCCCGGCTGGATCATTTGTTCCAGCGCCAGCGCAAGAACCTGCTCGCGCTCATGGAAAAGTTCTCCCAGGAGCTTGTTCACCTCAAGAATCTCCGCGATCTTCTCCAGAGTTTTGCCCGCATGCTCCGCCGTCAGCTCTATGTCCGCCGTCTCTCGGTCTTTTTGTTGGATGAAAAGAACGGCGAATATATCCCGGCCATCGCGAAGGGTCTGCGGAATCTAAGATCCTTTCGCCAGGATCATCCGTTCCTGGCGTGGATGGAGCAAAAAGACGCGGTGGTGATGGGGAACCTCGTCGGCGCAGACCCGGAAGTAGAATCCTTCAAAGCCGAGGTCGATCAGTTCTTTCGCCTGACGCAGGGCATGGTCGCCGTGCCGCTGGTCCTGGGCGGCAAGATGATCGGCGTGGTGAGTTTGGGGCGCAAGGCGAACCTGAAACCCTACCGGCCCAATGAAGTCCAATTCCTTGCCCAGCTCAAGATCCCGGTGACGATCGCGTTCTCAAATTCGATGCAGTTTGAAAATATCAACGCACTTTATACTCAGGTCCGCAAGATGAGCGAAGAACTTCAGCGCTGGAATGTTGAGCTTGAACGGCGCGTGGAGGACCGGACGCGGGAACTTGTGAAGACGCAGGACCAGCTGGTCCAGGCCGAGAAGCTCGCGACGCTCGGGACGCTTGCCGGCGGGGTGGCGCATGAGATCAATAATCCGCTTACGGCGGTGCTGACGAACGCGCAGATCCTCAAGATGACCGCGACAGACGATGTGAAGGAGTCGCTGGATATGATCGAGGAGGGCGCGAAGCGATGTCAGGGGATCGTGCAAAAGCTTATGAAGTACGCCCGGAAGACCGAAGAGGAGACACCGCATAAGCCCGTGGATCTTCGCGATGTAGTGAAGGGGACCTGCGCGCTCCTGAATTTTCAGTTCCAGCAAGAGAATATCGAAGTTGTGATGAAACTCGGAGATGTTC
>CAZGCC010000019.1:1612-23070 GCA_964524195.1 uncultured bacterium
CCATCATCGGCTACAGCGACATGCTGACCGAGGGGATCGCGGGGGAGCTCGACCAGGTGTTCATGAATCTTCTCGTCAATGCCCGCGATGCGATCCTGTCCAATTCTCCATCCAAGGATTCAAAGGTTAATTGGGCTGGTCCTGACAACCTTCTAAGAGAAGAAAATAGATGCCAGGGCAAGATCACGATCGAAACCCGGAAAACTCCTGAGGCTGTTGAGCTTGTGGTTACCGATAACGGCTCCGGCATTGCAAAAGAAAACCTTAAAAAGATCTTTGATCCATTCTTCACCACCAAGGATGTCGGCTCCGGGACCGGCCTAGGCCTTGCCGTCAGTTTCGGGATCCTCAAGCGTCACGGCGCCACCATCTCCGTCGAATCCACCCCCGGCCATGGGGCAACCTTTGTGGTTCGCTTTCCCTTAATCCCTACCCTCGAGCCTAAGGCATGAACCCCGTTAGAGATAGGAAACATTCGCGGTGAACCCGTATAATTTCTCCGTTCTTTGTTTCGGGTTCTGTTCTCTCCTCCTCGGATTTTTCGTTCGATTCAAACGACAAGATAAAATCGGAATGCTTTTTTTGTCTCCCCATTATTTTTTTGTAGAAGAATCAAATAAAGCGCCATGAATTATTACGCATTAACTAGTTTGTTCAATGGGATTGTGGTTCTTCTGATAGGTTTTTATCTTTTGTCTCAGCAGAGACAAAATAATCTTTATCAAAGTTGCGCTGTCCTTTCCATGTGCGTTGGCTTGTGGTGTATTTTTTACTCTTTTTGGCAGGTGCAATCATCCTATGAGAACGCACTGACATACATGCGTTTGGCAATGATATTCTGCTATGCCATTCCTTTTTCTTTCTTGTGGTTTACATTGCAACTAACCCATGTTTCATTGCGACCTTCGCAAGCCTTGCCTCTTCTTGCTACCCCATTATTTTTTATGATTTTCGGTTTCAGTCCTCTCATGATCAAAAGCATGAAAGCTACAGCGGGATTTGTTTTCTGGCCGCAACCAGGAATTCTAATGCATTTTTATGTAGGCATATTTTTCTGCGCAGTTTTATTTTCTTATGGCCTTTTGTTAAGGGGATATTTTATGACGAGCGGGTTTTCTCGCAGACAAATTCAATGGGTAATGCTCGCGCTTCTGCCGGCATGGCTGGGAGGTGTTACCAATTGGTGTCTTTGGTATGATATCCCTGTGCTTCCAGTCGCCCATATTTTTATAGGCGTTGGATTTTTACTTCTTTTCTACGCTATTGCGCGTAGCCGACTTTTTGACATCGACGCTATTACTGACTTAGTTCAAGAGGCAAAGCTTTCTGCGCTTGGAATAATGGCAACAAGCATCAACCATGAGGTTCGGAACCCACTTTGTGTGATTAAGGGCTTAGCAGAAACTCTTTTAGAGAGGCCGGACATGGATCCCGCAAAGATTAGGGATGTTGCTAAGCGAGCCGTGGTGCAGACGGAACGGGCTTTAGAAATCATTCGGAACTTCTCGGCCTATGCCAAACGACAAAGTTCAAAAAGTTTTGATAAACAACTTTTAGATGTAAGAGATGTTCTCGAAAGCATAGTCCCTCTTGTTTGCAGCGAGCTAGCGTTGGATCATATCCGGCTGCAAATAAATGTCCCATCAGAGACCAAGGTCTGTGCAGATCGTCATTCCATGGAAGAGATTTTTATTAATTTGATCGTGAATGCCTGTCAGGCTATGCCGGGAGGAGGGGAGATCGAGATTTCAGCCGAAGAAGAGAACGCATGGATTACGATCAGGGTTCGAGATACTGGGCCAGGATTGGCTCAAGATCAGCTGAGGCGTATTTTTGAACCCTTTTACACCACAAAGTCCTATGGCACTGGATTGGGCCTTTATGTTGTGAAGCAACTCGTTGAGAAGAATGGTGGAAGGATAGAAGCTCAATCCCAGCAGGGGGTCGCAACCACTTTTTATATCATTTTGCCTTTTGTGTCAGCTAATTTTTAGAGGGTAATTTTTTAAGTAACAGGTCTATTTGGTCGATATAAAGGCCAAGTTGGGGGTGTGTGAATTGCATCTAACTTTCTCATAGAGGATTTATGGCGAAAAGGATTCTTTTAGTAGATGACGAGGAGTTGGTAATCCGTTCAGTCGGTAAGCTTTTGCAGAAGCAAGGCTACGATGTTCTTATGGCTATCAGTGGGGAAGAGGCCATCAACACTGTAAAGAAAGAAGTCATTGATCTCGTTGTGTTCGATGTGAGAATGCCTCAAATGAATGGCATCGAAGCCATCAAAGCGATTCGGCAACATCAAAAAAAGGTCGGACTAAAAGCCATTCCTGAGATTTTAATTACGGGCTATGCGGATGAGACAATGATGCGCGAAGCAGAAGAGCTTAAGGTGGCCGATTGCCTATACAAACCGTTTGACATGCGTGATTTTTTAAATTGTGTAAAAAAATATCTCTCCTAAGATGAAATACTTTGCGTATTCACAGCAAGCTTTTATATACAAATATATCGTGATGCTTAGTGATACCGACCAGTTTCGACACATGAGCTTTGCCAATTATTTACGGCTCATGTTTCTTGCGACGGATGCTATGTTTCTGGCTTGTAGCGATGAGGAGTTTCTGTCGCAATATCGTTTTCAATTGAGAGATTCGAGAATGCAATTTAAGAAACAAAGCAACATAGGTGATAGCATTCTCATCAAAGTAAATGCAGCAAAAAGCGGGGACGAATCCTTTGCTCTTTTGTATACATTTGTTCTGGAGGGAACAGGGGATCTTGTGGCGTTAGCTAAACAGGCTTACGAGGTTTTGGATGTAAAAAAACAATCAAAAATTAAGCCTATGAGTTTGAACAGGATAAGGGGCATCTTGGACCCTCTCACTGTTGACGAAGATTATCTGATTTATAAGTATTGAGGCAACATATATGAATGAAAAAGCGAATCAAATATACACCTATGACAAAATCAGTCCCTTTTTTAAGCACACGGATTACTATGGCTTTGTTCATCCCTATAATTATTACGAATGGACCAGCTATGTGCGCGAGCGCTTCTTTCAAGATACGGTGCCCAATTTTCTCGAAGTAATATCTCGTCCCATAAAAATGATGACGGTTAAAATCAATAGCGAAATTATGCATAATTCATGTTTTGGGCATAATTTTGAGGCGAGGCTGACCGTTGGGAAAATTAAAAAGGTTAGCTTCGATATGCTCATCCGTTTTTTCGACATCAGACTACAGAAAGTGGTCTGCAAAACCCAACATACGGTAGTTTTTGTAGATTCATCGAATGGTTCTTTTGCGCCCATTCCATTGGAAATGCAAAGGGTGATAACTAGTTATGTCGAGGGGGAATAACTGATGCCGCATAAGAAAATTTCTTGGATCCAAGTGCTAGCATTGTTTGGTGCAGTTGGTGTCCCGGCTCTCTCAGGGTTGCTTTTTATTTTGAGTGGAAAGAGTCTGCATCAAATATTTTTTCTTATATTTATAATTGCGCACTCTGTGGAGCGAGTCTGGGAGACTTTTTATACTTCTAAGGAACGGCATCCGTTCGAACTCCATGGTGATTGGACTCTTATTGCTACGACGATCGCTTATATTTTTTTATGCCTTCTTAGTAGCGCAGAATGTTTTCTCTTCAAAGAAAACTATGTGCTGCCATTCATCCTGAGCGGCATTGTTCTCTATTGCGTCTCATTTTTTTTGAGATGGTGGGGCATGAAATCTTTAGGCAGTCAGTGGGCTGTTCATGCGGTTGGGGCTCAAAAGGTTAGTAAAGTTAGCGTCGTAAAAGTTGGCCCCTACAGATATATCCGTCATCCTATTTATCTGGCTATTTTTCTAGAGGTTCTAAGTATTCCCTTGATGGCTAATGCATTCTGGGGATTTTTATTTGCTTCTTTGCTGTATATCCCTCTTCAATATACGCGTCTGCTTGAAGAAGAAAAAAATAATGTGCGAAAAATGGGGGAGCCTTATTTGGTCTACATGAAAGAAACAAATTCTCTTCTTCCATTTAAGAGGCTTTTTAATAAAGCCATCACCTGATGACGCCAGCCAATATATATCAGCTCGCAGCCTTTTTTACGGCGATTTTGAATTTCTTCCTTGTTTGGATTGTTTTTACAAGGGGGAAAAACCAAGTATTGATCCAAAAGTTTTTAGTTTATGGAAGCGCAATAATTTTTTGGGCCATTTTTGTTGTTTTGGCTACAACTGTTCGAGATCCTAAAGCGGCGCTTTTTTTTAGTCAACTTTGTCATGTTGGTGCGGCGTTTATCCCTATTTCCTTCCTTTACTTTATATATGGTTATATTGGTTTGTCGACCAACAGCTTGGTTATTCGTTCGCTGAATGTTCTGACGGGCATTTTTGTAGCAGCAATTCTTTTTCTTCCTAGTCTTTATTTTGATGGGGTTTCTCCCAAGTTCGGTTTCCCTTTTTTTCCCAATGATGGGCCGCTCTACTCTTCGTGGCTGTTATTCTTTGGAATGATAGTGATGTATGCGAATAGTCGTCTTTTTTTTGCCGCGCTCAAATTTAGAGGAATAAAGCAAAAGCAGGCTTTTTTTTTCTTGTCGGCAAATTTAATAGGCTATATCGGTGGGATTGGTTGTTTTCTTCCGGTTTATGATTTTAGTTTTTTCCCATTTCCGTACGGCCCTTTGGGGGTGGCTTTTTTTAGTTTGGTTACCACATATACCATTTTCCGACATAAATTTCTTAATATAGAAAAACTTTTAAGAAATACGCTTATTTTTGCGGGGCTTTTAGGATTTGTTTTTTCTGTTCTCTTAGTGGGTACATTTTTTATACGAGATATTTTAAATAGGTATTTCGGGTTGCATCCGTTTTGGAGTCAGGTCGGCAGTATTTTTTTTATTGTCATAGGATTTGACCCAACGCGTAAGTTACTGATTGAACTTACAGACAAATATCTCTTTCAGAAAAAATATGACTACCACAAGCTGCTCAAGGACGCATCGCGGGGGATGTCGAATATCGAGTCTCTCGAGCATTTGCTGGGGTTGGTGATCCATTTCATCACGATGAAGATGCGCGTGAAAAACGCGGCGGTGCTGATGCGGGAGGGGACGAGCGATCAGTACCATCTCGTTTACCAGCGCGGATTCGACAAAAAGTTCCTGACGCTTACGCTTTATCAAAACGACCCCTTGATCCATTACCTCGAAAACCACAAGGAAGCGGTGGATATCGAACGGGTCAAGGAGCAGGTTGAGGCCTCGTCCTACAAGCGAGACAAGAGCGACAAACAGTATGACTTCGAATCGATCCGGGAGCGGATGAACCAGCTCCAGACGAGCTGTTGCGTGCCGAGCTTCCTGGGCCGGGAGCTCCGGAATGTCCTGATGCTCGGTGAAAAAAAATCAGGCGAATATTATTCCACGGAAGACCTGAACCTTCTTTATACCCTGGCGCAGGAATCCTCGATCGCGATCGAGAACGCGCGGCTTTATGATGAAGCGGTCCGGAAATCACGGGAGCTCGAGCATATCAATGAACAGCTCGAGCATTCCAAAACGCTTTTGATGAAGGCGCTGCAGGAGGCTGAAGGCGCGAACAAGCAGCTTCAGGACACGCAGGCCCAGCTTATCCATGAACAGAAAATGGCCACGCTGGGACGGTTGGCCGCCTCGGTGGGACATGAGGTGAACAATCCTCTCACGATCCTTTCCATGAATGTTTCGCGCGTGATCCTGAAACACCGCAAGCATCCGGATATGAAGGTGACGGAGATCCTGGAAGTCTTCGACAAGATGGAAAAGAACATCGAGCGCATCAAGGCGGTGGTGAACACGCTGACCGGTCTTCTCAAGAAATCAGAAAAGGGAAAATTTGAGCCGCTCTCGCTCAAGCTCATATTGGAAGAAACCTTGCCGCTTGTGCAGTTCCAGACCTACTTGGACAATCTTTCCGGAACCGAGGTCGATTTCAATGTGCCGGGGAATGTCCCGCTTATCCGCGGGGACCTGGAACGGTTACAGGAAGTGTTCCTGAATCTTTTCATCAATGCCTATCACGCTATGGCGGGGAAGCGGCATCGCAAGATCGGGGTTTTGGCCGAGATCGATCAAAAAGATCCGAATATGGTCGCGATCCATTTCAAGGACAACGGATCGGGAATGACCGAAGAGGTAGCTAAAAAAGTTTTCAACTACGGGTTCACGACCAAGCCGCCGGGGAAAGGCTCAGGCCTCGGGCTTTACATGTGCAAGTACATCATCGAATTGCATGGCGGCACCATTACCGTCGATAGCCGGCTTGGCGAGGGGACGACTTTTACGCTGACTCTTCCCATTTATTCGGAAACGCCGTTGCTAAAACATGTTTCTCCAAGGGGTCTGCCAAGCTAGAATACGCGTCAGGCAAGCTACAGTTCGCAGTCCGGGGACAAGGTTATGAAAAAAATACTGATCGTGGACGACGAAGTCGGGATCGTACAGGAGATCAAGGAATTCCTGGACGAAGAAGGCTATGAGACCTATATCGCGGATACCGCAAAGGCGGGGATCCGGTTGGTAGAAGAGCTCAAGCCGGCCGTGATCCTGATCGATGTGAAACTTCCGGATGCGTCCGGGATTGAAGTGCTTAAGGCCTGCAAGGAGAAATCGTCCAAAACCAAAACCATCATGGTCACCGGCTATGTCGACCAGCTCGTGATGGATGAAGCCGAGCTGATCGGCCGCGACACCTTTCTCCAGAAGCCTTTCAATCTTGTCAAGATCGTCGAAGAAATTGAGAAGTTGCTGGCCTGAAGACCCGGGAAACGGGGAACGGTCCCCGGGGAATGCAGGCGTTAACCGTTCGCCGTTCCACATTCAGCGAGTTTAAAAAATGAATTTCATTAAAGCATCCATTGAAGGCGTGGTGGTGATCGAGCCGAGGGTCTATAGCGACTCCCGCGGCTTTTTTTATGAAAGCTACCGCAAGGAAATTTTTTCCGCCCAGGGCCTCAAGGATAATTTTGTTCAGGATAATGTCAGTTCCTCCGGCAAGGGGGTTCTCCGAGGTCTTCATTTCCAGTCGGCGCCGCGTGCCCAGGCGAAACTCATGCGTGTGCTTCGCGGATCTGTTTATGATGTGGCTGTGGACATCCGGCCCCGTTCCAAAACCTACGGCAAGTTTTTTGCGATCACTCTGTCGGCTGAGAACCGCAAGATGCTTTATATTCCCAAGGGGTTCGCGCACGGATTCTGCGTCCTGGAGGAGGGAACGGAGTTCATGTACAAGGTTTCGGAATATTACTCGCCGGAACATGAGAGGGGGATCCTATGGTCGGATCCTCAGCTCGCCATTCCCTGGCCCAAACTCGACCGACCGTTTATTCTTTCGGATAAGGATAAGAAATATCCCAATTTAAAAGATCTGAGTCTGTAGCCCACGGCTTATGGTCATAGGCGGAAGCGGAGCGTTATGAAAAAATATGTCTATGGCGTGATCCTTGTTGCGGCCGTGACGGCATGCGTGATCTTTTTCTTGAAGCCTCCCAAGGTTTCAGATCACCCCGCGCCCGCGGTCCTTTCGATTACGCTCCGGCTCCCGGAAGGTTATGAATTCACAGAAGGCGCTCCGTTCGCGCTGACCTGGCGCGCGGAAAGTCCGTCGGGAGCCCCCACGGTTTTGGTGGCGGACCGGAATTTCGATCCTTTTGTTTCCCCCTATAATCTAGTCTTAACACCCGCTCCCGCCGCTCCCGCCGTGATCCTGGATGCAAAGTTATATTATTGTCACAAAAAGAGCCGTATGTGTTTTCAAGACGATTTCCAGACTCGTGTTCCGCTCGACCCGGCCGCTCTTTCCGCCATTTCCTGGGTTTGGGAAATAACTCCAAAGACGGGGAAAGGGTAACGGGGAACGGTCCCAATTCTGATCAATCGGAGCGTAGCGGAGATTGGGGCCGTCCGAACTACCATCCATGAAAAAGAAAGTTTGGACGGGAAACGCAAGCGCTCGCCGTTTGCCGTTCATCGTTCCCCGCGCGTTAGCGCCATGAAACTCACGATCAAAGTCAAAACAAACGCTAAAGAAAATGCTGTTGAGGAAGGACCGGGAGGGGAACTCCGGGTCCGGGTCAAAGCTCCGCCCCAGGAAGGCCGCGCGAATGAGGCTGTGATCGAAGCCGTGGCCGCGCATTTCAAGATCCCCAAAAGCCGCCTCGCCATTGTGGGCGGGTTCAAAAGTAAGACGAAGATCATAGAAAAAAAGTAAGCCGTAAGGAGTGCGGAGTATCTTTTTTTTTGTTATGTTTTTGTCCCGTACGCTTCGCGCTATTTTATGAGAAAAAGAATTAATTAAATGCCCGCTTTAGATTAGAATAAACCCATGTTTCGCAAATTCGCAGAATTCATCCACCACTTCCGATGGCCGGTCCTCTTGGCCATGATCCTGAGCGTGGTCTTCTTCGCCCTTGCCGTTTCACGGCTTACGGTCGACCCTTCCATGGAAACGCTCTTCATTAAAAAGTCCCCTGAGTACCAGTATTACCAGCAGTATCGCGTCAAATACGGCAGCGACCAGATGATCGCCGTGGCCATGTCGACACCGGATCTTTTCACGATCGAGAATCTCAAAAAGCTCAAAACTATTACCGAGGGTATCGCCAGCTACGATCAGGTGGAAAGGGTGATCAGCCTCTCGAACGCGATGGATATCAAGCACAAGATGCTCGGCGTCAAGACCGTGCCGGCGCTGGAGGGGGTCTTCGAAGGGGATCGCTCGATCGAGGATGTTAAAAAGGAAGTACTCCGTAATGAGCTTTATCTTAGCAATATCGTTTCCAAGGACGGAAAGATCGCCAATATCATCGTCTACCTGAAGCCGGCGGAGAAGAACAGCGCGGCGGCCAACGGCGCGTTCATCGAACAGCTGAAGGCCTATCTGGGCGATTTTGAAAAGCCGGGCGTGAAGTTCTACATGGCGGGAGCGCCGGTCGAACAATATGATTTTATTGATCTGATCCAGCGCGACCAAATGGTTTTTGTGCCGGTCATTTCCCTCATCCTGGTCGTGATGACCTTTCTGATCTACCGCAGTTTTGCCTGCATGGTCCTCTCCATGTCGATCGTTTTTACGACGCTCCTTTGGACGCTCGGGTCCATCTCGCTCCTGGGACAGGAGCTGAATCTCATGACTTCGCTTCTCGCGCCGGTGATCATGATCGTCTCGGTCATTAATTCCACTTATCTGATCAATCTTTTTTTTGAGGTCCGGCCGCATCATAAAAGTCTCAAAGAAGCGGTCAGCGTGACGATCCAACAGCTCGGGATGCCGTGTTTTCTCACACATTTCACGGCGATCCTGGGATTCGGATCTCTCGCGCTCAACCCGATCCCGGCTATCCAGAGTTTCGGGATCTTTGCGGCTTTGGGGACTTTTTATTCCTATATCATCGAACTCGTTCTGACGACGCTCCTGCTTCCGGTCCTGCCGTACCGGCCCCGGGATCCTAACGCTTCCCCCGAAAGCCATTTCTTCAACCGGGTCTTGTTGGGGTTCCTGGAGAAACTGGAATTCCGCTGGAAGTGGTGGATCCTGATCATTACGGCGGTCGTTCTGGTGGTTTCTTTCCATGGGGCGCAGAAACTCGTCGTGGATACCAATATCGTGAAACAAATGAAACCGACCCTGCCGCTTGCGATCTCGACCCGGTTCATCGATGAAAATCTGACAGGCGTTTACTCGCTGGGGTTCGTGTTCCGCCGTAAGGACGGGGAAAGCATGATCGATGCGAAGACCTTGGGGCTTCTGGATCAGTTTAAAAATTATCTCGAAAGCGAGAAGGGGATCGCGAAGGTCAACAGCATCACGACACTCGTCAAAAAGATCAATGAAGCCCGCGAGAACGACCCTGAAGCTTACCGGATCCCCAAAAGCCCCGCGATGCTTAAACTCTACTTCAAAGGCATGGCTAAGACGGACGATCCGGAACTTTGGAAGCTCGTCTCAAAAGATTTCAAGGAAGTGCGGCTGGAAGCGCGCATGCGCGCGATCGGGACGACACGGGGAGCTCTTCTGGAAGAGCGGGTCCGCGAATACCTTCAGAACAATCTGAGCGATACCTTTGAATACAAGCTGACGGGGAATGTCGTGCTTTTGGGAAAGATCGCCAAGAGCCTTGTCCAGGAACAGACCCAGAGCTTCGCCTTCGCGTTCGCGTCCATCCTGATCGTGATCATTGTGATCTTCCGGTCCATCCCGATGGGGCTTTTGGCGGCGGTCCCGAATGTTTTTCCTATTCTCGCGGTGTACGGGATCATGGGATACATGGGGATCGAGCTCTCGACGGCGACGGCGATGATCGCAAGTATCGTGCTGGGTCTTGTGGTGGATGCTTCGATCCAGTTCCTCTACCGGTTCCGGAAAGAATTCCAGCAACGGTCTCATTACATTCAATCCCTGCATCACACTTACCGCAATATGGGGCAGTCGATGGTGGTCTCTACCGCGATCCTGTGTATGGGGTTTGCCTCAAGCGTGGTCGCGAGTTTCCGGATCACTGTTCACTTTGGATTGCTGACGAGTCTGACGATCTTTCTGGCGCTCATTTGCTCGCTTTTGGTGATGCCGGCGCTTTTGATCATGATCAAGCCCTTTGGGCCCCAGAGGCTTTTCAAACGCAAAGTGGCCGACAAAGATCCTCTTTATGCGTCGCAAAACCCCGTCAAACATGTCTGAACGGCATTCAAGACCTGAGGAAAAAAGAAGCTTCCGAAAGTAAAAAGGGCCTGATCTAAAAGATCAGGCCCTTTTTTGTTTCCGGGAAAAATGGGGAGTAATGGATTCGAACCATTGAAGGCTATAAGCCAACAGATTTACAGTCTGTCCCCTTTGGCCGCTCGGGCAACTCCCCGGACTGGACGGGACTTCTAGCTTCCCGCCGCATAAGTGCTTGCGTTCAAAACGCAGACGCTTGGATCAACAACTCAAATCATATCAAAATAAAAGGGCGAAGGTCTGAAATCAATCTTTCAGGCATTCCTCTTGACCTTGACGACTTTCGTCTCAGGTTTCCCGCCCCAGCCCAAGATTAGCTGGTGGAGGGATTTGGCGCCTCCGCTTCGCTGCGGTCGGCCACCCGCACTCAGAAACACGCCATATGTCATGTTTCTAAACGAGTGCTCCCTTCAAATCCTTTCCAGCTAAAAAGCAGCTGGTGGAGGGATTTGAACCCCCGACCCGCTGTTTACAAAACAGCTGCTCTACCCCTGAGCTACACCAGCACTTATTTTAATTAATCTAAAAATCAAAGGTATTTGGTGCCGTCCTGGTCAACCTTTATGCCTAGCGTGACGGGGGTGCTGACAACTGTTTATGTCACCGCTTCCCGCCTGAAAGGAAATAACCTTCAGAATACGACCTGCGAGAGTGGGCATTCTACAAGAAACCGCACAAAAAATAAAGAAACCATTGGAGGAAATCGGTCGTCTGGAAAAGATCTTTAAAATTCCTGAAGAGAAGAGGTTCCTGTGGTGAAGAGCTTTCTCGTGTCTTTTCTGAATTTTTCATTGGCGTTAGGTCGAGACTAAAGTATATAGGAATTAACGAGATGTTATATTTTACTATAAATAATATATAAAAAGGTATTATTTTAATTGAATAATCAGTCTTGAATGTTTTGAAAGTTGTGTTATATTTATCAGAGACAGAGTTATCGAAGGATATGTGTTTGTTGTTTCAAGAAGAGGTTTCAAAGGGAGCGGTCGCTATGGATAAAAAGACGGTCAAGGTTCTTGTGATCGAGGATGATCCGAATTATTTCATTCTCGTCAACGAACGGCTTTCCAAGAATCGGATCCCCGCTTTTGAAGTCATTCGCAGTAAACACATGCAGTCCGGTCTTGACCGGCTTCGTCTTGCGGATATCGATGTCGTTCTTCTTGATCTCACGCTCCCCGACAGTGAAGGGCTCAACAGCTTTCTTACTGTTCACAAGAATTTTCCAACGGTTCCCGTTATTATTCTTACTTCGATGGATGACGATGAACTTGCCGGGCAGGCAATCGCGCGCGGGGCGCAAGACTATCTGACCAAAGGGAGTTTTGACCGGGAGCTTCTTGTCAAAAGCATCTGCTATGCGATCAGCCGCAATGAGGCCCAGGCGCAGTTGCAGAAGTATTATCAGGAGAACGAGCAATCCAAGCGCACGGTGCAGGACCGGGACGAAAGATTCGGAAGTCTTGTCTCGAATATTCCAGGAGCGGTCTACCGTTATACGCTTTCCGAAGCTCAGGAATGGCGTATGGAATTTGTAAGCGACATGATCCGGGATATTTCCGGGTTCCCGGCCGTGGAGTTCACAGGACGGAATATGACCGCCTATTTTGAAAAGATCCTGCCTCAGGACCTTCCTCTCCTTCAAGAGGCGTTCCAGAAGGCGGTTCGCGAGGGAGCGTCCTTTAGTGTGGATTACCGAGTGCGGCATGTTAGCGGAGATTTTCGCTGGGTCCATGACCAGGGGCGCGCGATCCGGGACGATGCAGGCAAGGTGGTCCATGTGGATGGTATTATTTCCGACACTACGGAGCGGACAAAAGAAAAAGAGCGATTTGATCAGCTGGTTTCTTACGATTCTCTGACCAATCTTCCCAATCGCGAGCTTTTTGTGGATCGCCTGGACCAGGCCGTCCAGCAGGTAAAGCGAAAGAAAGAGACCGGGGCAGTGCTGGCGCTGGATCTGGATCACTTTCAGCGGATCAACGATACATTGGGCCATCCCAGCGGCGATCAATTGATCAAGGCTGTCTCGGTGCGTCTTCAGAAGATCCTTTATGATTCCGATACGGTGACCCGTATCAGCGGGGGGAGTTTCATCATCCTTCTGCCGCGGGTTGTAAAAACCATCGATGCGGAAAATGTGGCCAACAAACTTCTTACCGCCTTCAAAGCGCCTTTTCTCGTCAATGAACATGAGCTTTTCTCAAGTTGCAGTATCGGGATCGCCATCTTCCCAAACGACGGGGAGACGAGCGATATTCTGATCAAGAATGCGGACGCCGCTCTGCATATCGCCAAAGAGCGGGGTAAAGGCCGCTTTCAGCTTTACTCTTCTTCGATCGCCAACAACAGTTTTGAACGGTTGGTGCTCGAGAACAGTCTGCGCCGGGCTTTGGACCGCAAGGAATTTCTTCTTTATTACCAGGCGCAGCTGGATCTTCGTACAGGGAAACCCTCGGGGGTTGAAGCGCTGATCCGCTGGAAGCATCCGGATCTTGGGTTTATCCCGCCGGTGGAGTTCATCCCGATCGCCGAAGAAACAGGGTTGATCCATCCGATCGGGGAATGGGTATTGAAAACTGCCTGTGAACAGAAAAAGATCTGGAACGATCAAGGGTTCAAGTCTTTGAAAGTTTCCGTCAACCTCTCGGCCCGGCAGTTCCACTATGCAAATCTGGTGGATATGGTGGGCGGTGTCGTTAAGCAAACCGGTATTGATCCCGAGGATCTGGATCTGGAGTTGACGGAAAGCACGATCATGGATCATTTGGCGGAAACGACCGAGACACTCCGGAAGCTCAAGGAAATGGGAGCTCATATTTCGATCGACGATTTTGGGACGGGATATTCCTCGCTCATGTATCTGAAAACTTTCCCCATCGATACCCTCAAGATCGATAAATCGTTCGTGGATAATGTGACCACCGATGCCGATGATCTGGCTATCGCCCAAGCCATCATCTCCATGGCGCACAGCTTGAAATTGGAGGTTGTGGCCGAAGGGGTTGAGACCAAAGCTCAGCTTGAGGTTTTGCGCGCGCATGGGTGCGATATTATCCAGGGGTATCTCTACAGCAAGCCGGTCCCCGTTGCCGATGTGGCGACGCTGCTCACAAGCGACTTTGGCCAGAAACTCCTCGTTTGATCCTCTGTCTTCTCCTAAGCGCACTTTAAATTTGATCCTCGTTCCTTCTGCAGGATTTGCTGGAATTTTTTTCAAAAAAAGTCATAATGGCCCCCATGTCCTACCTCTTTTTATGCGATCACTGCAAGAAAAGATTCGAATTGGAGACGCCTGAGGCCAAGGAGTGTCCGTTCTGTTTTTGGACCTCCTCTGTCAGGCGGGAAGACGAGGTTCTCTCCGAGAAAAAGCATGTTTCCGGGGCTCTCAAGAGAAGTTCTTCCGGGAAGGAGCGGAAGGTCCTCACAGGGAATTTTTCGAGAAATCTTAAATTTCTTCTTCGCATATTCTTTTTTCTGGTCCTTGTCGCTGTGGTTGGATTTTTAGGATTTCAAGCCTACACTTGGTGGCGTTTCTCTTCGAAAGGGCGAGAGACCTTTTCGATCAAGCTACAGAAAGAGCAGGATCTTCCTAAAACCGCTCCCGCCTTCCCGGGGATCGAAGATCTTTACCCGCAGGAAAAAGAGGCTCTTTATCGCGAAGTGACAGTTCCGGAGGATCGTGTGCCGGATCCCGCGGAGCAGGCGATCCTGAGCCGTGGGGTTCCATTCCGGACGGGATGGACCGAAAAACTGCCTTCCGTGGTCTGGACGCTTGAGCAATATCAGAAAATGATCGCCGATCAAGAAGCTTTTTATAAAATGCCGTTCGCGAGGAGTTACAAGAAAAAGCTCGAAGAACTTTTCACGGCTAAATATCTCGGAGCATCATCCGCGTTCGAAAAAGGGGATGTTCTCGCGGCTCGCGATCTTTGGGTAGAGTCGCTAGCCTTTCCGCTTTATTCAACGGATCTCAAAAAACATCGTGCGGTAGCGTTGACCATGTTGCGGCCCTTTATCAATGATACGCTTTCCAAAGTGGGCGCGATGAACCAAACGCTCGCGAATAAAGAAAAGCGGAGCCGGGAGAAAGCCCTCAGCGCGGAATATCAAAAGCTGAGCGGGCTGATCGGCCAAAAACGATGGCAAGAGGCTCTCGCGATGATCGGTCAAATGTCCTCGGAAGTGAACGAACTGCGCAAGAACGGGAAACCTCAGGAAGTGCCGCCTTATCCGGCGTCGTTCGGGACGATCGACGCGGATCTCCAGCGGCCGCTTATGGATCTCATGACTCCCGTTCCTTTGTCGACCGCCGATCTTCAGCCTTTGCAACAGGATCTGGTCGAGAAAAAAGAAGTGATCGAAACCTTCACAGAAACTTATTGGAAGAATGCCATGATCCTCTACCAGTCGGCTATGGCTTTTATTAAGGAGCAAAAATGGCAGGCAGCGGCTCAGGCGCTGGGGTCGATTCAGGGACCGCAGGGTCTCCAACAAGATGCGGCTCAAAAAATCGCGATCCTCTCAAAAATAACCCCGCTGGGGCTTGCTTCACCCGGGAAAAACAGGTAGGCTTCAAAAAAGGACGGTATGCGTCGCGATGCGTCGGATGGAGTGATTAATACCCGAAGAAGCATTTTCACGCTTGTGGGGGATATGGTGACGGCGACGCAGATCGTGAAATTTGCGACAGGGCTTCATATCGGAATAAGGAATTTTGACCGGGCTGAGAAAATGATCGCGCAGGCCGTGCTTGAACGACCCTGTTTGATACTTCTCGATCTTGAAAAATGCGAGGCGGAAGCGTTCCGGGCGCTCAAAGGATTGAGGGAAAATGCCGATTTAAAGAGTGTTCCCGCAGTGGGTTTTGTGACACAGGCGAAGGCCATGGTGAAACCGGAAGCCGAAAAGGGCGGGTGCTCCCGGGTTTATATGAAAACAGAGTTTGGCCGGGAATTGCCGAACCTGATCGTGAGGTATGCCGTATGATCTTGCATTTGGGGTATGAGCTTCCTGTGAAAGAGGAGCGGTCGCTGGACTGCGAATCCGCGACCTTCACTCCGGAAGAAACACGCATCATCAAAAAGCAGATCCGGAGGAACATGGCGGTGATCGATGACCATATCCGGAGGATTGATCTTTTTGTGAATCATGAGCGCCATTCGTCGCGCGAAGGGCTTGTGGCCCAACTTCGAGAGCGGCTTTTTGTTCTGATGGAAGAGAACGATACTTTCCGTAAAGTGCTTTGGAGCCATTTCAAGTGAATGAACCGAACTTAAAGAACCTGGGAGCCAATCTGACATGACCCGCCGCGTTACGACCCTGATCCTTGGCGGAGGACAGGGGAAGAGGCTGTTCCCGCTTACGAGCTACCGTTCCAAGCCCGCCGTTCCGATCGGCGGTAAATACCGCTTGGTCGATATTCCGATCTCGAACGCGATCAATTCGGGGCTCCGGCGCATTTTTGTTCTTACCCAATTCAACTCCGCATCGCTTCACCGTCACATTCACCGCACCTATCCCTATGAAGTCTTCACCAATACGAGTGTGGAGCTCCTTGCGGCCGAACAGACGACCGAAAACACGGACTGGTTCCAGGGGACCGCCGACGCGGTCCGGAAATGCCTGCCGCATTATCATACCGAAGCCACGGATGTATTCCTGATACTTTCCGGGGATCATCTTTATCGCATGAATTACAAGGAGATCCTGGGATTCCATGAAATGCAGCGCGCGGATGTGACGGTCGCGACGGTGCCTGTGCCGGAACGGATCATTAAAGGGTTCGGTGTCATGAAGCTCCAAAAGGACGGCCAGGTCACGGACTTTTTGGAAAAGCCCACGAAGAGCGATCCGGTCGAATCCTATGCGATGCCCAGTCCTCTCCGTGATCTTTACCGTGTGAAATCCAAACATCCGATGTATCTTGCGTCGATGGGGATCTATGTTTTCAATCGCGATGCCCTGCTGGATGTATTGAAGGGAAGTGAGAAAGATTTTGGCAAGGAGGTCATTCCCAAGGCGATCAAGAAATACAAGGTATTCGGACATGTTTTTACGGGATATTGGCGCGATATCGGAACGATCGGGAGCTTCTATGAAGCGAGCCTCGAGCTAACGCGAGAAAATCCGCCGTTTAGTTTTCTGTCGCCAGAGGGACGGATTTTTACCCGTCCGCGCTTCTTGCCGCCTTCCAAGATCCTTGGAACGGAGTTGGATCATGTGCTCATGTCAGAAGGCTGCACCCTGACCGGCGCCAAGATCCACGAGTCTGTTGTAGGCCTGCGCTCGGTCGTTGGAGCGGGAACCGTGATCCGGAAAAGTATTTTAATGGGAAACGATTATTTTGAATGGCCTGACCAGGCCAAGGATCACCGGGTCGGTGTTGGCAAGAACTGCGTGATCGAGAATTGCATTATCGACAAGAATGCGTCGATCGGGGATGGCGTCAGCATTACCAACGAAAAGGCGGTTGAGGAAAAGGACGGCGATCACTATTATATTCGCGATGGGATCGTGATCATCCCCAAGGGCGTTCATATTCCCTCCGGAACCAGGATCTAAAAGGCGAGTTTAAGTTCCATGTTATTTTTTTTGAAGGTCGTTCTGCGTGCGAGAGCCTTTCTTCTTCTGGCGCTCTTTGTTTTGCCGCTAATCCCCGAAACCTCCGCTCAGCAAGGCGAGAGGTCTCAGGATTCCGGTCAGGAAGCATCCTTGTCCCAGACACAAGCTACCCTAGCCTCTCTTTTCGGCCGTGGTGCCACCATGCCTGTGGCTCCTCGTGTGGACGGTGTCATCGTGTTGCCTAAGGTCGACAATAACCCCGTGGCGCGAACTGACGAGAATGGGGTGAGGAAAACCGAAGTTTGAGAGAGGCGGTTTTTAAGAAGCGTGGAGAAACTGGCTTTCAAGACAAGAATTGAATGACGATCAGAAGTTTGCTTTTTCCAGACGAAAGAACGCAAAGGTTGCGAAAATAATATTCCCGCCCCAAGCGCTTAAAAAAGGAAAGAGCCTTCCCGATTTTCCTAACGCGAGCAACACCGCGTCGCTCACATGGAACGCGAACACCGAGGCCGCGCATATCAGAACGCTCATGGCGATCGCCTTGCGGTTCCGGACCGTCCCCAAGAAGGGGATCGCGAGGAGCAGCATGACAACCCCTTTCCAGGGCGAAGCCATACGATTGTAAAGGTCCACTTTTTCCGCATAGACGGAAATGCCGTTCTCTTCTAATTTATCGATCGTGTACTTGAGTTCATGGTAAGAGAGAAAGACGCTGTCACTCGCCGTATTGATCAGGTCCCGTGGCGTGAGGGTGACATCTGAGTAGGTCTTTTGAGGGATGATCAGAGGTTTCCCAAGAACATCTCCCTGGACATCTGTCTGATATTCCGTGATCCCCTCGAACACCCAGTGATCCTCCGCCCAGAGACCTTTTTGTGCGAAAACCTTCTGTGTGGTGTGGTGAGTGACGGGATCCAGCCAGATGATGACGGCGTCTTCGACGGCCTTGGTCCCTGGGAGGAACTTCCGGAAATAATAAAGGGTATTGCCGCCCGAATAGTAAGTCACATTCTTGAAAATTTTACGGTCTGCGGCACTTTTCTTCTTCTCAATATGGATTTCCAGAAGCTCGTTAGCCGTGCGGTAAGTCTTGGGGACGACCCGGTCGGAGATGAGAAATGTGATGATGCCAAGGAGCAGCCCAAGGAAGATCATTGGCCGTACAATGGTCAGGATCTTCAGCCCCGCGGCCTTCATCGCCATCAGTTCGTTATGAAGTCCCAGGTTAACCAGAAGAAAAATGGTTCCGAGCCATACCGCCCACGCGATAGTCTGCGTAAACGAGATCGGAATAAGCGAAAAATAATAGCGAAGAATGATCAGGATCGGAGTCTTGTTTTTCAGGAGCTCATCAAGATGGTCGAAAAGGTCCGCGACCAGGATCAAGAACACCAGAGTGAGCGAACAGAAAATGATCGGAAAGATCAATTCCCGCACAAGATAACGGTCCAGAACTTTCAAAAGAAAATCTCCTTTAAGGGTGCGCGCTGTGAAGGGAGTATCTTATCCATGTGCGGGACGAATCTCAAACTGTTTTTGAAGAGAGGCTGGTTCAAAGGCGTCCTCTAGTTCTTGGGGAGGCCGTAGAGCAATGCTTGGGATCTGGGTTCTTTCCTCCGGCGCCACGGTTTTCGCCAGCGCTAGATGGTCGACGCGCCGGGCGCCGTGGAGCTTTAAGATCCGAGCTGCTTCATTTGCGGTAGCGCCCGTGGTCAGGACATCATCTAGTAGGAGAAATGACCTGCCGCGGGCCTTGTTCAGGCATTGTAGCTTGAAAGCTCCGTAGATATTGATCGCGCGTTCATGCTGGCTGAGGAAAGTCTGGCTCGGAATGGACCACCGCTTGATCAGAAAAGATCTTCGGACTGGCGGCAGGAAGCGCGAACGGAGTATCTCCGCGAAGATCTCGGCCTGGTTGAAATGTCTTTGGATGAGTTTCAAACGGTCGATGGGAATAGGGAGGACGGCATTATAAAAAAACTCCGAAGTTATGGCCCGCGCCAGCCTGAGAGCGCGATTCCGGCATGCTTTTAAAAGATAATCCTTTCGGGCGTATTTGACGCCGTGAAGAATTTCCTTGATCGGGGATTCATAGGCGTAAACGGTCCAGGCATGATCCAAATGTTCAAAGCGCTCGTCGACCAGGGCTTTTCCCATGGGCCAGGCGAGGGCGTCCAGATTTTGGGCGCATTTCCGGCAAAGAATTGATTCTTCAATATCAAGGCCGGCGTGACACACCTCGCATGCGGCGGGATAGAAAAGACGGATGAGGGCCTCTTTGTAATGATGTGGCATGATGTCATTATATCATAAATATATTGAAATAAAATGAAGCGAATGCTTTCCACGGAAATTCCCCAAGGCGGCCCATAGCCCTTTCAGTTGTGGCCCCGGAGCTTCTGTTATTTCCTTTGCCTCGGGGCGGGATTTCCGTATAATACCGTCCGAGTCTTAACTTTATTTTCGAAAAGATGACTTGGACGGCCCCAATTTCAACAAAGTTGAAATTGATAAGAATTGGGATCGCCTCCATTAATCCACAGACGAGAGAGGGTGAAACCTAGTGTTAAAAGTCGATGTTGGAAATCACGAGCCGCTTGAACGGGCCTTGAAGCGCCTGAAAAAGAAGATGGAACGAGAAGGGATCCTGAAGATCCTGAAGGCGCGGAAGAATTACGAAAAGCCCAGCGAGAAGAGGCGTCGTAAGTCCCGCATGTCCAAGTCCCGTAAGTTCAGCTTCTAAGGACAGTTGTTTCCCGCACAAGTTCTTCAATCCATACGGTAGGTGAAGACTGCGCATTTCCATGCGGTGGAAATGCGCTTCTTCTTTTGGTATGATGAGCACCTGTTCGGGACAAGGCCCCAAGGCCTAAGAACGAAAGGGCGGCACCTCACAATCTATGACGGCAAAATTTCAGAGTTTCCCGGGGATGGAAGATATCCTTTCCGGCGAGATCGAAAAATGGCAGTGGATCGAAGAAAAAGCGAGGGTCTTCTTCGACGCTTCTGGATTTAAAGAGATCCGCACACCCCTTCTCGAACCCACCGAGCTTTTCGTCCGTTCCATCGGCCAGGCAAGCGACATCGTCCACAAGGAAATGTTCTCATTTAAGGATCGCGGCGAACGGGATATGACCTTGCGTCCCGAAATGACCGCCTCAGTCGCCCGTTCTGTGATCGAAAAAGGCCTTCTGAAGCAGGCGAAGTCGCTGCGGCTCTATTATGTCGGGCCTATGTTCCGGGCGGAACGCCCTCAAGCAGGCCGCAAGCGGCAATTCCATCAGATCGGTGCGGAGATCGTCAACGAGGCCGCACAGGCTGATCTTGAGATCATCACGCTTCTCTATAAATTCCTTCAATACGCGGGTCTTAAGAATATCAGGCTGAATCTGAATGATCTTGGCGAAGAGGCGGATCGCGCGAAGGTCCGTAAGTCGCTAGGAGAATATTTTTCCAAAGAAAAATCCAGGCTTTGCAAAGACTGCCAATGGCGGCTTGAGAAGAATGTGCTCCGTGTTTTTGATTGTAAGGTCAAGGAATGCCAGCCGGTGATCGAAGCCGCGCCCTGGGAGGATTTTTTTCCGCTAAGCGATCGATTTAAAGAGCTTGGCGTCAAACTTGAGGCGAACGGTATTCCTTTTTGTGTGAATCGCAGGTTAGTGCGGGGGTTGGATTATTATAACGGTGTGGTTTTTGAGATTACGGCAGAAGGACTTGGCGCGCAGAACGCCGTGGCAGGAGGCGGCCGGTATGATCATCTCTATGAAGATCTCGGCGGACGCGCGACGCCCTGCACAGGATTCAGCATCGGAATGGAACGGCTTTTGACCGCTCTCGAGGCGCAGGATCCGAAGATCTGGGACGCCTTAAAAGCGAGAAGGGTTTACTTAGCACCCTTGGAGGAAAATGCGGCGATCCTCCGTTTTTGTCAGGAAAAAGCGATAGCATTTCGGGAATTTGGCATCCGGCCTGAAACAAGCGCCGGTGTTTTTTCGCTAAGCCAGCATTTAAAAAAAGCGAATCAGCAAGGGGGCCGGTTCATGGTGATCGTGGGGCCGGACGAGTGGAATAAGAAGATCGTCATTGTCAAAGATCTTGAAAGACGAGAGCAGGCGGAAGTTCCTTTTGAACAGGACCTGGACCATTTG
>CAZGCC010000020.1:0-9979 GCA_964524195.1 uncultured bacterium
TTCCCCGAAGCCGACGAGGGCATGCTCTCAAAACTCCGCTCGATCATCGTCTCTCAAAAGATCCTGAGCCGCATCGCTCAAGCCCTAAAACTCGAGAAGGTCCTTTTGATCAGTAAAAACCTGCGCCACAATTTTAAGGATCTTCTTAAAGCCAAGCTGCTCACTGATGCGCTTGAAGCGCTTTTCGCGGCGATCTATTTCGATCACGGACATAACAAGGTTGAGGCATTCATCCTGAAACATTTCAAAAACTATTTCGATCCCAAACTTCTTTTCCGGCTCGATCCAAATCCCAAAAGCACGCTCCAGGAAATGACGCTCAAAAGGTGGCAAAAACTTCCCGAATACACGCACACTTTCACGCCCCGGGGGGTCAAGACGACGATCTCGGCCGGAGGGAAAAGAAAAGCTTCGGGGTTTGACAAGATCAAACGGGAATCGGAACTCAAGGCCGCATGGGCCCTGATCCTTTTGCTGCGGAAACAATTCAAAAAAGAAAAGAAGCGGTATCGGAAGAAATAAAGAAACGGGAGCGAGTCCTCTCCCTGCGACTACTCCATCACCAATTCGTATAGAATTTCCTTTGCCTTGCCTTTCTGGATCTTCTCGGTCAAATCCCCGATCTGGGCCGGGTCAGGCTTCACTTCGGGATTCTGCAGGGGTCCGGAAAACAGCATGGAGATGGGCCCCAGGTGAGCTTGCGGGTTTTTCTCGAAAGGCTTGGCCATCTCCGGAAACAAGTTCGCGGCCAATTCGCTCGAGAGGAACACATCCATCCGGAAATTAGCAAGACCGTCGAACCCGATATTCCCCTCACCGTCCACCACATAATCCTTGTGTTTAACGAGAAGGTTCTCCGTTAGAGCCTTTCCTTCGAAGATTCTCCATTGAAAATTCATGGCATCAAAATCTCGCATGCCGGGAAGAATGCCTCCTAGCCCGTTGAAAGGCCCGATGGCCGAAAGAGCATCTTTCAGATCAAAGGTCAGGAACTTGCCTTTCGCAAGCGTCCATTCGCCCTGCCCCTTGAGCGATTGACTCCAAAGTTCATTTCCAAGACCTGAACCCTCAACTGCCCCCTTAAGATGAAGCGTTCCCTCAAGGACTTTGTGGGCCGTGTCGTGGCGGCTTAAAAAAAGGCCCAGGTCCACGCCGTGAAATTCCCCTTCCAGACGGTAGGCCGGCTCTTTTTCCTGGGTGTTCATCGTTCCTTTGAGATCGGCCTTTCCGCCATAACCCTCAAATTGCAGGCCCGCAATATCCCATACTCCATTCCCGTATTGGATTTCGCCTGCAACATTGTTAAGCGCCGTCCCTGAAGGGAACACGGCCTGAAGCAATCCGGTCACGCGATCATAAGAATCCGGTTCCTTACCTTCGGTTTGATGCTGAAGCAAAGCGGCCACGGCTTGCCATGCTTCAAGCGGTTTAAATTCCGCGGAAGCGATCTTCGAAAAAACCTGTGTTTGTTCCGGAAATCCCGAAACCTTCAGATCCGCCACGACGGAAGAGCCGCCGATCTCGAATTGCATTTGCCGACCCTCCACCATGATCGGGCCATAATCCAGCGACAACGAAGCATTGGAAATTCCCGGACCTTCCGGGGTCGTCCAGGAAGCTTTATCCAAGGTGAGATTAAAAATGCGTTCGGCCTTCTCGAGCTTCCGGAGATCCCCTTTCCAATTCGCCATCAGCTTGACATCCCCGCCAAGCTTGTACCGCTGAAGCAAGGGAATATATTGTTCCCATCCGGCCATGGAAAATTTATTGGTGATCAGGTTCAGCTGTCCTTCTCCGGTCCTCAGATCCAGTTCCTTTAAATTCCCTTTCAAACTCATCTCCTGGAACTTGATGGCGAAATCTCCCCCCAAGATCGTGTCCTTTTGCAGCAAAAGATCCAGGTTCAGATCCAGCGGAATGTCTTTGGGTTTTGTAAAATACTGGCCATAGGAAAGCAGGACCTTGGCGAGATCCCAGGCGAAGTGAAGCGACAAATGATCTCTCGTTCCTTCCATGGAGAGAACCCATTTCCCGGAACCGGAAAATCCGACATGAAAAGGAAGCGCGTTCTCAAGCCCCGGCCAGTATTTCAACAGATCTTCGAGCGCCATATCCAGACCCGCAATATGGATCGCGGCGATCTCTCCGGTGTTGAGCTTCATGCTGCCGTTGGCTTCGACCTCACCGAACGGAAGCTTGATGGATGCTTTATGAAGCTTTAATTCGGAGGTGTCGTTATTCCATGCGGCCCGGGCACCCCAGGTCGCGTCGAGGAGCGGCGCGGCGATCCAAGCCTGATCTTGTGAAACTTCATAGGCGATCCCTGTGCCGGATCCGGTTGCCGTCAGTTCCAGAAAAGCCTCATTGGCTTTCTTTTTGATCTCGATCAAAGTGTCGATCTGCCCGCCTTTAAAGAAGAGAGCTCCTTTGGGGGACGGCCCGATCCCTTTTTGGGCCGCATTGTTCAACGAAAGCTGTTTCAGTTCCATGATCATGGATCCGCTCGCCTTCTCCCAATTCCATTCTTCCACGGAGTCCAGGATCACATTGCCCTTTATCACCAAAGTCTTGGGTTGCCCCGCCATATCGCTTGTGAAATGGAAGGGAATGGGAATTCCGGAACGGACGGCACCGACTTGAAGAGAGAAATTTTCAAGATTCACGAGGCCTAGGGAGTCGAGCCCCGGCAAAGAAAAGCCGGTTTTCCCGGATTGGACATAAAAAGCGGAGGGTTCCGCGCGTCCCAAAAGGAGCGGCAGGATATTGAGATCGAACTGGATCTTTTCAGCTTCAACGATAAGCGGATGATCCGAGAAAGCAAGCTCGGCTTTTTCAAAAACGATCTTGGGTTGCGGGAAATAGCCGATCCGGACGCTCTGGTACTTCAACGAGCCTTCAGTGAGGGCTTGGACTTTTTGAGCTAAAGCTTCATGAAGCTTTGAAGATGGGAGAAGCCTGTGGGACTGGAACCAAAGACCGGCAATAAAAATAACGAGGAGGAGAATGACCGCGACGAGGACTGTCTGGCTTTTTTTCATAACTCCCGATCTCTTGCTGCCTAAGTCTTTATTTGCTTTTCATTGGCGGCGACTTGGGCTGTCCTGATTACCCGCTTTTTTATCAATGAGAATCAGGACTGAATCGTCGCGACCGGATTGTAGTTGTAATCGTCCAGGAATCCCTGGCAACCGGTCAGGACAAAAGCAAGCGCGAGAAAAAGCAACCCGAAAAACAGACTGCGCATTACCGTTTGGTGAATTGGAAGCTTCTGCGCGCGCCTTTGCGGCCCGGCTTCTTTCTTTCCTTCTTCCGGGGATCACGCGTCATAAATCCCCCCTTACGCATGGAAGCGCGCATTTCGGGATTCAGATTGACGAGCGCCCGGGCGATGCCGAGTTGGATCGCTCCGGCTTGACCGGCCACCCCGCCGCCTTCAACACGGGCACGAACACGGACCTGGCCGAGGAGATTCGCCGATTTGAGAGGCTGTTCCACAAGCATCTGGAGATTCGCGCGCTTCAAATATTTCGAGGAATCCTCCCCGTTCACGATGAAACCCTTTTGTCCGGGAAATACCCAAACGCGGGCGATGGCGGTTTTACGGCGGCCTGTAGCGTACGAAGATGTTGCGGAAGCGGTCATACGGATTAAACCTCGATCGTAGTGGGTTTTTGCGCTTTGTTCCGGTATTCGGTACCGGCATAAACGCGAAGTCTGGTAAGCATTACATCGCCGATCCGTGTTTTCGGAAGCATGCGCTTGACGGCGCGCATGAGGGGCTCGGTCGGTTTCTTGGCCACCAGCTGTTCGTAAGTGTAGGTCTTAAGCCCGCTTGAGAAGCCGGTATAATGCGTGTAGATCTTGTCTTCTTTCTTTTTGCCGGTCACATGGATCTTCGAGGCGTTGATGACGATCACCTGATCCCCGGTAAGCTTATCCGGCGCGAAACAGGTCTTGTGCTTCCCGATCAAAAGGGACGCGACCTTGGTGGCCAAACGGCCCAGGGTCTTCCCGTCGGCATCGATCAGATAAGTCTTCCGAGCAATATCTTTTTCAGTAGGGATAAAAGTCTTCATAATTTTCTTTTCTGTTGGTTTGTAACGGAAAGTCGGAAAGGCGAGAAACCTTCTTGCGACTCAGTGCATCCTGAAAAGTCCGCGGAGTATAGCAAAAAGGCCTTGGGCTGTCAAACCTTTACCCCGGATTTTTATCCCGGGATCCACACCCCTCCATGGGGAACACCACTGCCTTGCGTAAAGGATTGCCGTCCCTTGTGGACCTCGCAAGCCTCAAAAAATGAAATTACAAGATCCGCCCAAAAGCTAACACATTCCATGAAGTTTTCAAGCGAAGGCCCAATAATTTATAGGCTTCCTGGCATTAGTACATAACCCTAATCAGGGTAAGGCCTTCGGAGGGTGCGGTCATTCCGGCAAAACGGCGGTCTTTGGCTTTGAGAATAGCGGCTATGTCCCCGGATCTTCGCTTCCCTCTCCCCACTTCCAGGAGAGTCCCGGCCATGTTGCGAACCATGTGGTAAAGAAAACCATCCGCTTCCACGAGCATCACGATGAGATTCCCCTGCCGCTTGATCTGAAATCGCTTGACCGTCCGGACGCAGGAAGTTCCTTTTTTGAGAGCGGAAACAGAAGTAAAAGAACGGAAGTCATGCTTGCCGATAAAAACCTTGGAAGCTTTCCGTATTGCGGCAATATCCAAAGAATCTGGAACATGGCACGAGCAGCCCGCGATAAGAGGAGAGCGGCAGGAGTGATTCCAGATGCGGTACTCATAAACTTTGGACCGGGCACTGTAACGAGCATGAAAATCCGCCGGGACTTCTTTGATGGCTTTGACAACCACAGACGACGGAAGAAGCGCGTTGAGGCCTTTTTGGATCTGCCATAGCTTATGCGCGCTTGGAGTCTTGAAATTAACGACCTGACCCTCGGCGTGCACACCGGCATCCGTGCGACCGCTCGCGGCCGCGATTTTCATCTTACGGTTGAAAAATCCGGAAAGAGCCTTTTCAAGAACTTCCTGAATAGTGATTTTCCCGGGCTGACGCTGGAATCCAAAAAATGCGGAACCGTTATATTCAAGGACAAGCTTGATGTTGCGCATGCAGACAGATTATAGCGTAGAAGGCTTAGAAAAATCTTCTCCTATTCGCTTTTCCCTATCCCTTAAACGCTAACTCTGCGATCTGCACGGCATTCGTCGCGGCGCCTTTGCGGATCTGATCGCCCGAAACGAACATCGCAAGACCATTTTTTACGCTCGGATCGATGCGCAAGCGACCGACGAAGACATCATCCTGTCCCGTCGTTTCAAGCGGCATCGGAAAATAATTCTTCTCACGGTCGTCAACGATCTTTACGCCCGGAGCCTTCGCGAGAAGAGCCCGCGCCTCGTCCACCGTGATCGGTTTTTCAGTCTCAATATTGAGCGCTTCGGAATGCGCCCGAAGAACAGGCACGCGCACGCAGGTCGCCGTGATCTGGATATCCGGATCGTGGAAGATCTTCTTGGTCTCCTTCACCATCTTGGTCTCTTCCTCGTTATAGCCGTCCGGTCCAATTTTGGAATTATGCGAAAACACATTGAATGCGATCTGATGAGGCAGAACATTTTTCTGCACGGGCTTTCCGGCCAAAAAATCCTGCGCCTGGAGCTTGAGCTCTTCCATCGCTTTCGCGCCGGCACCGCTTGCAGCCTGGTAAGTCGCCGCGATAAAGCGCTTGATCTTTGCAGCCTTGTGGATCGGCCAAAGAGGAACAAGCGCGATGATGGTAGAACAGTTCGGGTTTGCGATGATCCCTTTGTGCTTGGCAATATCTTCAGGGTTGATCTCGGGCACCACAAGCGGCACCTCCGGGTCCATGCGGAACGCGCTGGTGTTATCCACCACAAGGGCTCCGGCTTTCACGGCATACGGAGCAAGCGCTTTAGAGATCGAGCCTCCGGCGCTGGCGAGCACAAGGTCCAAGCCCTTAAAGGAATCCGGAGTTGCTTCTTCGATATTGTATGTCTTCCCCATAAACTGCATCTTCTTCCCTGCCGAACGGCCGGAAGCAAGCATCCGGAGCTCCACAAACGGGAATTTCCGTTCTTCCAGAATGGCTAAAAGTTCCTGCCCGACTGCGCCGGTAACACCGAGGATCGCAATTTTCAACCGTTTGTTCATAAAATTTCCGCTCCTTTTCTATTAATGAATCCGCTCCACAACCAGATCGCCCATTTGGGAACAGCCGACCTTTGTGGCGCCTTCTGAATAAATATCCGCGGTACGGTATCCGTCCTGAAGCGTTTGCTCCACAGCCCGCTCCACCGCCTGGGCGGCCTTGGGCTGGTCGAAACTGAGTTCCAGCATCATCGCAACAGAAAGGATCGTCGCTAAGGGATTCCCGATATCCTTACCGGCGATGTCCGGCGCGGAGCCGTGAATCGGTTCATACATCGCGACCTTGTCCCCGACCGAAGCGGAGGGCAGCATTCCGATCGAACCCGTCAGCATGGCGGATTCATCGCTTAAAATATCCCCGAAAAGATTGCTCGTCACGACAACATCGAACTGTTTGGGATCGCGGATCAGCTGCATCGCGCAATCATCCACATACCGGTGGCTAAGTTCGACATCCGGATAATCCTTGTGAAGACCGATCACGACCTTGCGCCAGAGCTGGCTCACTTCAAGCACATTGGCCTTATCCACCGAAGTAAGTTTCTTGCGGCGTTTGCGAGCGAGTTCAAAACCCACCCGCGCCACCCGTTCGACCTCGGAAGCCGTATAGGCCATGGTATTGAACCCGCGCTCTTCCCCTTGAGGTGTTTTTTCAAATCCCCGGGGCGTCCCAAAGTAAACTCCGCTCACTAGCTCGCGCACGATCACAAAATCCAGGCCCCGTACGATCTCTTCTTTCAAGGTTGAACGGGACGCAAGCTGAGAATACATTTTAACGGGACGCAAATTCGCGAAAGCATTGAGACCTTTACGAAGTGCGAGAAGCCCCTTCTCCGGTCTCTTCTCCGAAGGAAGGCCATCCCACTTAGGGCCGCCCACCGCACCCAAAAACACCGCGTCGGACTTCTGCGCTTTCCCAAGCGTCTCGAGCGTCAAGGGGATGCCGTGCTTATCGATCGATGCTCCACCCGCCAAAAGTTCTGTTATTTCAAATTTGAGATTTGAAATTAAGGCGACCTTCTTGAGGACCCGCATAGCCTGCGCGGTCACCTCAGGACCGATGCCGTCCCCTGGGAAAACGACTATTTTTTTCATGGATTTTTTCTCGAATTAAAATTTTAAAAGCGGGCCTTCTTCAAGGCTTCTCGATCTTGAAAGGACGCCGTTTTATGGTCTCGTAAATTTCTGAATATTTTTCAGCTGAAGCGTTCCAGGAAAAATCGCTTTCCATCGCGTTCGTGACAAGCGACTTCCACAGTTTCTCCTGCTTGAAGATCTTGACCGCCCGGAGCATGACCGCGTGAAGCGCGTCGCTTGTGTAATCCTCGAAAAGAAAGCCATTTCCTTTTTGCGTTACAGGCTCAAAATTTTTGATCGTGTCCGCCAGACCTCCAGTCGCGCGCACGATCGGAACCGTTCCGTAGCGAAGCCCGATGATCTGCCCCAGCCCGCAAGGCTCATAATAGGAAGGGATCAGCAACATATCCGAACCCGCGTAGATCTGCTTTGCCATCTTGGGATCGAAAAGGATGTGGACCCCGAACCATTTTTTGTTCTTCTTGGCGATATCGCGAAGGATCTGGTGGTATTGATCTTCTCCGGTCCCGAGCAGCACCAGCTGAATATCCTGTTCCGCGGCAAGCTCTTCGAGCACAGGAACGAGAATATCCAGTCCTTTTTGAGTCACAAGGCGCGCCACAAATCCCAGAAGCGGGATCGTCGGATCGACCTTGAATCCGTTCTCTTTTTGAAGCGCCGCTTTATTGAGCTTTTTCCCGGAAAGATCTTTCAGATCGTACTTCGCAACAATATCCGGATCCGTCGCAGGATCCCAATCCTTAGGGTCGATCCCGTTGATGATCCCGGTCACAGTGTCTTTGCGGGCCGCCAGAACACCCTCCATCCCACATCCGAATTCCTGGGTCTGGATCTCGCGGCTGTACTGTTCGCTCACGGTCGTAACGGCGTCAGCGAACACCAGACCGCCTTTCAGGAAGCTGAACTTCCCATAGAACTCAAGAAGATCGGATTTATAGAATTCCCAGCCAAACCCCGTCGCCGGAAAAGAATCCGGAGGGAAGTTCCCCTGATAAGCAAGGTTATGGATCGTAAAAATACTGCGTGCTTTCTGGAAGGGCGCATAGCTCTCTTCGAGAGTCTTGAGATATGCAGGCACAAGACCGGTTTGCCAGTCGTGACAATGGACGATATCGGGAGCGAGCTTTAATTTCTTGGCGGCCGCAAGCGCAGCCCTTTGAAAATAAGTGAAGCGGCGGTCGTTATCCTGATAATCCCCCACGATCGTCCCGTAGAGTTCTTCGCGCATGAAATAATCAGGATGTTCGATGAAATAGACTTTGACGCCGTTGGCGAGGTTTTTGGTGAAAACGCGGGTAGCCTCCAGCTGGTTCCCGATGATCAGCTCGAAATAATCGACCGCGGTTTCAAGCTCCCACTGCTGGATATCTATCGACTTGTAACGGGGCAGAAAGACCGAAACATCGTGGCCCAATGCGCGGACCGCACCTGAGAGAGAACCAACTACATCCCCGAGGCCCCCCGTTTTTGCAAACGGGGCCATTTCGGAACTGATGAAAAAGATCTTCAAGAGGAATTAAAAAAGCGCCGTCTTATTTCGCGACTTCAACGACGCAATTCCAGCTGCCGAATGAGTTTGGAACACATTCGACCGGTTCCTGCGCGTTCTGCCAGGTCCCGTCCACGAGATAACGATATTGATACCGTCCGGCCTTAAGCTTCAAAGAGGTTTTCCAGTTCCCGGTCGCGTCCTTTTTGAGAGGGGTCTTGTTCGCTTTCCAGCCGTTGAAATCGCCGCCAAGCTCGACCTTTTTGGCTTCGGGAGCATAAAACTTGAAATCAATGGCTTTATCGCCTGATTTTTTCCCGGAGCATGTAACGGAACTGGTGGGGGTGCAGCATTTTTTCATTTCTGTCACTTTGGCCATGATGAACTCCTTCTTCATTTGATGGGTGAAACAAGCGCGTTAAATAATTGCAGTGACCGAAGTATATATCAGAAAAAACCGCTTGCCAAGAAACATCTCCTCACTATAATGAGCGCCCTATCCCAATTTTGGATTTCCTCCATTAAACGGTAGTTGGGATAGCCCCAATTTCAACAAGTTGAAATTGAAAGGTGTTGGGACTATGAAAACATGTGCCATTTGTAAAAAGAAACCGATCATCGGGAACTCCATCGCCCGTCGCGGTTTGAAAAAGAAAACGGGCGGGATCGGTATCAAGACCACCGGAATCACGCGCCGCCGTTTTATGCCGAACCTCCAGAGGGTGAAAGTTCTCTTTCCGAACGGAACCGTGCGCCGCATCAATGTTTGCGTTCGTTGCATCAAAGCCGGGAAAGTCCAAAAAGCCCCTTCCCGTCGTTCTTACACCGCTACCCCGGCCGCTTAAGCCTTCGAATTTTTCTCTTCGAGTGCCTTCACCGACAGGATGAGTGTCTTTAGACCGTTCCATTGCTTCGTCTTGATCGAATAAGATGCCGCAAAGCGGGTCTCCGGCGCGGAAGAGGCGCAAACAAGCATCTGCTTTTCATTGAACTGGGCGGGATAAGCCAAAGAGCCGTCAGCCACCATCGCCTCATAGGTTTCCCCATAAAGGCGTTTTGGGCTTGTCTTCATCTGAAGCCCTTCGGTTTGGAACACAGGCCGCGGATTCCCCATGCCATGAGGCTCCAAAAGTTCCAGCTCTTCAAGAAACCGCCCCGTCAGTTCGTCGAAGTTCAATGCCATATCGACCGCAACGCGCCGCTTCAGA
>CAZGCC010000020.1:9989-22510 GCA_964524195.1 uncultured bacterium
TTTCGCGCAATGCCAGAATATTTTTTTCCAGGACCGTGATGCCGGCGGCCTGCTCATGCCCGCCGAATTCCTCAAGCGTGGATTCGCATGACCGAAGCGCGTTAAAAAGATGAAAGCCTTTGATGGATCGTCCGGAACCCCGCCCCGTGCCTTCCTCCACCGAGATCACAACCGCAGGCCGTTCATATTTTTCCACAAGCCGGGACGCCACGATCCCGATCACGCCGCGGTGCCAGCCAAGCCCCTCCACCACGATCACGCGCTCACGGTTGAAATTGACGGTTCGTTCGACTTTCCGCATCGCCTCTTGGGTGGTCTCCCGTTCCATTTTCTGACGGGCCTTGTTCTCCGCATCAAGGATCTTCGAGAGGCTTTCGGCTTCTCTCGAATTCTGGGTGAGCAAAAGCCGAAGTGCCGTATCTGCGGAACTCATCCGTCCTGCCGCGTTCAGTCTGGGTCCCAGGATGAACCCCACATGCCCAACATCGACCTTGGCGGCTTTCATTTTGGAGACTTCGGCAAGAGCGCGGATCCCCGGATTCTTCCGGGCCGAAAGAAGTTCGAGACCTTTTTTTACGAGGATTCGGTTCTCCCCCACGAGAGGCGCAATATCGCTGATCGTGGAAAGGGCGACAAGATCCAGAAATTCGAGCGCCGCCTCGCCGATCATGGCATGGCTTAATTTGAACGCGAGCCCCGCGGCCGAAAGCTCTTTGAAGGGATACGGGCAATCTTCCTGGAGGGGATTCAAAATAAGATGCGTATCGGGAAGACCGTCGGCAGGAAGGCGATGATGATCGATCACGATCACGCCCATGCCGTGGGAACGGGCGACCTCGATCTCTTTTTTGGCCGTGATCCCGCAATCGACGGTCACGATCAAGCTCACGCCTTGTTCCCGCGCCTGGTGGATCGCGACTTCACTGACGCCGTAGCCGTCACGGCCGCGCTCGGGAAGAAATGTGGTGAAGGACCCGCCTAATTTCTCAAGTGTGCGGGCCAGAACGGCGACACCGGTGATCCCGTCCACATCATAGTCGCCGTGGATAAGGATCTTTTCCTCGGAGTGAACGGCCTTTTCGAGACGGGCTTTGACTTCCCGCATATTTTTCATCAGGAAAGGATCGTGAAGCGAGGAAAGACCGGAAAAAAGAAAGGCCTCGATCTCCGAGGCCTTTCTTAAATTCCGTTTTTCAAGAAGCCGGCTAAACGCCGGTGAAAATCCCGTGAGTTCTTGCGCCACCTATTTATAGGCTTTCCAATCCACCGCGAGAGCCGAAGCCACAAAGATGGAAGAATAGGTGCCGACCACAAAGCCAATAATCAGGATGAACGCAAAATCCGCGATCGCGCTTCCGCCAAAAAAGAAAAGGGATAGCGCCCCGAAAAGCACGGTCAGCGTCGTCAAAACCGTCCTTCCCAAGGTCTGATTAATACTCAGGTCCACGATCTGCGCAAAGGGAGTCTTGCGCATCAGTTTGACATTGTCCCGGATCCGGTCAAAGGTCACGATCGTATCATTGACGGAAAAACCGATAATGGTCAGAAGCGCCGCGATCGTTGCCAGATTGATCTCACGGCCGCTCAGGGCATAGATCCCAAAAGCAAAGATCGAATCATGGACGAGAGCGACCACCGCGGCCGCCGCAAGCTTCCATTCGAACCTCCAACCAAGATAGATCAAGATCCCAAGCCATGACCAAATGATCGCCCAAAGCGCTTTATCCCGGAGACTGCCGCTCACCGAAGGCCCAACCTGATCCACTTTCAGGATCTCATAGGCCCCTTTTCCCGCCGTCGTTTCCGCAGCCGCGCTCACTTTGGAAGGATTCCCCTCGGCCATCTTGACGATATACTGATGGCTCGACGCATCGCCGAAGCGTTGGAGCATCACGCTTTTAAGGCCTTGTTTCTCAAGTTCGGAGCGGAAGATGCCCTGGTCCACATCCTGTTTAAAAGCGACCTGGACATAAGTTCCCCCCGTAAACTCCACACCATAGTTCTCCTGAGAACGCATCGTGAAAGCAAAGATCCCAAGCGCCAGGCAAACCACAGAAAATCCATAGGCCCAGCGGCGTCCTTTCAGGAACGAGATGTTGGTTTTATCAAAAAGGTGCAACATCTTGAAGATCTTGTTCGGGTTGTTCTTGACGATGCGGTCAAAGATCACTCGCGTCACAAAGATCGCGGAGAACATGCTCGCGACGATACCGATCGAGAGGGTTACGGCAAATCCCTGGATCGGCCCGGTCCCGAAAATAAAAAGAAGGAGCGAGGTGATCAGCGTCGTGACATTCGAATCCAGAATGGCAGAAAGAGCGCGATGGTAACCTGCCGACACCACAGCCCGCGCGGTCTTTCCCGTCGCCATTTCTTCGCGCATCCTTTCAAAAATAAGGACATTCGCGTCCACGGCCATGCCGACCGAAAGAATGAAGCCCGCAATACCAGGCAGCGTCAAGGTCGATCCCATTGTAGCCATACCCCCGATCACAAGGATCACATAAACCAATAATCCCAGATTGGCGATCCAGCCGCAGAAAAGATAATAGACCGGCATAAAGATCACGACAAAGAGCACGCCGAAAAGGCTGGCGCGAATACCGCTATCGATCGAATCTTTACCGAGGCTCGGCCCGATCGTTCTTTCTTCCACGACCGTGACAGGCGCGGGCAGCGCGCCGGCGCGAAGCACAAGCGCAAGATCAGCCGCCTCGTCAGCTTTGAAATTGCCGGAGATCTGAGCGCGGCCGTTCGGGATCCTGTCGCGGATCACCGGCGCGGAATAAACCTGTCCATCCATTACGATCGCAAGGCGTTTGCCGATACTCTGGAAAGTCACCTTGTCAAAGATCTTCCCGCCTTCTTTGTCGAGCGTTAGCTGCACGATCGCCGAACCGTATTCATCAAATCCCACGGAGGCGGTCGTCAAATGTTCTCCCGTCAATACCGGCAACAAGGCCAGCAGAACCATTTCTTCGTTCGGACTTCCCTTGACCTTCTTGTACTCGAATCCCGTGGGGATCGTTCCCTCATCCGCTTTCTGGATCAACTCCACATCTTCGGAGACGACCTTGAATTCCAGATGGGCGGCCTTGCCCGCGATCTCTTTGGCGCGTTCACGGTCCGTCACGCCCGGCAGTTTCACCACGACCTGATCCCTGCCCTGAGTCGTGATCTCCGGTTCTTTGACGCCGAATTCATCGATACGGTTACGGATGATCTCCGCCACGCGCGCAGTCACATCCTTGCGCGCTTCCTCGGGAACCTTGTCCATCTCGACTTGGAGGAGCAATTGGACGCCGCCTTGGAGATCAAGCCCGAGGTTGATCGTCTTACTCGGAGGATAAACTTTCCAGAGAGAAAAAGCGACGAGGCCGATAATGAGCAGCACTTTCCACTTATAATATTTATCCACAACAACCTACTCCCTTTTTAAGAATGTCGTTTACTGGCGCAACCCTGCGATCGCGCTTTTGAGAACTTCCATTTTTGTATCCGTCTCTCCAATAGTGAGGACCACATAATCATCCTGGATGCTGGAGATCGTCCCGAGAATACCGCCCGTCGTGACCACTTTGTCCCCTTTTTTAATACCGGCGATCATCGCCTGAAGCTCTTTCTGCTTTTTCTGCTGGGGCCGGATCAAAAGGAAATAAAAGATCACGAACATAAGGATGATGGGCATGAACTGGACCAAGGGATTCACCTGCGGGGCTGCTCCTTCAACGGCTTCGGCGGCATAAGCGATAGATTCGAACATAAAACCTCTCTTTATCTTGTGTGTGGATCAAACCGGTTAAAAAATTGCTTTTTGAACTGCAGGAACTGACCTTTCCGGATCCTTTCCCGCATGGATTTCACTAAGTTTACAAAAAAATGGATATTATGCAAGGTAATCAATTCGGCCCCCAGGATCTCGTGGCAATTCACCAGGTGCCTCAAATAGGCCCTCGAAAAGTTCTTACAGGTATAACAATCGCAATCTTTCTGGATCGGATGCGTGTCTTTCTGATACCGGCTGTTCCGGATGACCACGAATCCGTCGCTGGTGAACGCCGTTCCGTTCCTTCCATAACGCGTCGGGTTCACGCAATCGAACATATCCGCTCCGCGCTCCACAGCTTCAAAAAAATCCAGCGGAGTTCCGACGCCCATAAGATACCGGGCTTTATCCGCGGGCATCCTCGGAAGAATATCCGTAAGAGCCTCGAGCATTTCGGGCTTGGGTTCGCCCACGCTTAACCCCCCGAGCGCATATCCATCAAATCCGATCTCGACTGTCCGCTCGAGAGACTCCCTCCGGAGATCCTTGAAGGTTCCGCCCTGCACGATGCCAAAGAGCGCCTGCGACTTGAGCTTGTGACATTTTTTCGCCCGGGCCGACCACCGCAGGGTTATGTTAACGGCCTTTTCGATCGAGGGTTTATCTTTGCTTGCCGCCGGACATTCATCAAAGATCATCGCGATGTCGCTTCCGAGCGTTTGCTGGATCTCCATCACGATCTCGGGTGTCAGAAAGATCTCCCGGCCGTCGAAATAGGAATTGAATTTCACGCCTTCTTCGGAAATGCTCCGGAGTTTGCTTAGAGAGAAAACCTGGTACCCGCCACTATCGGTCAGGATCGGCCGGTCCCAGGCCATGAACTTGTGAAGCCCTTTGAGCTCCCGGATGATCTCAAGGCCCGGCCGGATATAAAGATGGTAGGCATTCGAAAGAATGATCTCGGCCCCGGCTTCTTTGAGATCGCGTGGCATCACGGCCTTGACCGTCCCCTGCGTCCCCACCGGCATAAAAACCGGTGTCTCAAAGGTTCCATGCGCCGTCGTCACTTTCCCGACCCGCGCATTACATTTCTTATCCGTTCCTAATAATTTAAATCCGAATTTTTCCATAATTTCGATCTAAAAAAACAACTTAGTCCTTCGGGCTAAGGTCAAAATCACGAACCACTCCTGGACAGCCTGAGGCAAAAGCGAATTTATTATATATTATTGCTCGAAGAATAATGAAAAGCCAAACCATACCGACAGTGCCCACTACCAACACCGTTTCGCCAACAGACCTAAAAATAGGCCGGCAAAGCACATAGAGAAGTGGCATTCCGCCAAAGAAACTTATCAAAAACATCTTGTGTTTCATTGGAAATTTTGGAACCAACACCTCGCCAACACCCTTAAGGCTAAGGTATTCATTACATCTAGGACATTTCTGGATATCCTTTGCCGAATGAACATTATCCGCCTCCACCTCAATGCTACATTGAGAACAAATCAATTTTACCTGCATCGCCTTCGGATCATGAGAAGCGTAAATTTTCGCCTTTCGGAATCGCTCTATTTCTCCCTGGTCGAACCAAATGCCTTTACATGAAGGACAAATGTCCAAGATCAAATCTTTTTTATGCGCTTTTTTATATTTCTTCATTGGAACGCTACACTTGGGGCAGAAAATCTCCATTTGATTCAAAGTCTCTTTGTCCTTCCTTCTTTCAGGAAAAGAACTTTCCATGCTGGCAATATTGTTCTTTTTAAGATCACGATAGTCGAGAAAGGTCCCTTTGCAATTAGGGCAATGCTCACCAACCAGGTTGCCGTATTTTATTTTTATAATTTCCGCTTGGCATTTAGGGCAAGCGGAGAAATCTTTTTTCATGACATCTCCCGATTGTTGTTTGGACACGGCATCGCCACAAGATGCTCTGGGTCAAATCTATTTTTGTATAAAATTTGCTTGCACTAGCAAATGAACATCGCGTCGCCGTACGAAGCGAAGCGATAATTCTCTTTCAAGACGGTATTGTACGCATTCATTAACTTGTCGTAACCTAAAAAAGCGCTGACCATTACGAGGAGCGTGCTTTTGGGCATATGGAAATTCGTGATGAGCGCGTCCACGATCTTGAACTTATATGGGGGATGGATGAAGATCGAAGTGCGGGCCTTCCCTGAGGCTATTTCTTTTTCTCCATGAGCCGCAGATTCAAGTGCGCGCACACAGGTCGTGCCGCACACAACAACCCGGCGCCCTTCCCGCTTCGCCTTGTTGATGCAGGCCGCGACACTTTCGGAGATCTCATATTCTTCTTCAAACATCCGGTGGTCTTCAACGGTCTCTACCGTGATGGGCTGGAATGTTCCGTAGCTTACATGAAGCGTGATCGGCGCGATCTCTATGTTCTTGGCACGGATCTTTTCCAGAAGCGCTTCGTCAAAATGAAGCCCCGCGGTCGGAGAAGCGACGGCCCCCTCCTTTTCAGCGAACACGGTCTGATACATGGTCTTGTCCAGAGCCTCGTCGGCTCGGTCAATGTAAGGAGGGAGCGGTACATGACCAAGCTGTTCGATCTTTTCTTTAACATCTTCTCCCTCAAACCGGATCCTTCGCTTGCCGGAATTTAGCTCGGCAGAACTCATCACCTCTCCAGAAAGACAGGTGACAGTCACTTTTTGGGGGACAGGCGACTGAGTGTCCCCATTTTGGTGACTGTCACCTTTTTTTTCTTGAAAAAAAACGATCGGCTCGCCATCTTTGATGCGGCCGCCGGGCTTCAGAAGGGCTTCCCAAACATTCCTGTCGACTTCTTTAAGGAGCAGAACCTCGACCTTACCACCGGTAACCCGTTTCCCGAAAAGTCTGGCTGGAAGCACTTTGGTATTATTCAGGACAAGCACATCGCCGGGTTGGAGAAGCTCCGCTACATCCGAAAAAACACGATGCGTGAGAGCGCCTGTTTTCCGGTCCACGCAGAGAAGTTTTGCGTCAGTTCTTTTCTCCGTGGGAAAAAGCGCGATCTTTTCTTTGGGAAGCGGGTAATCAAGGTCCGAGAGATGCATGGCCGGAGGCTAGAGACCACAGACCATGGGCCACAGACCCAAAAACAAAAGCTTTTGCTGCGGGCTGGAATCTGAAGCCTGTAGTGACATAAATTATTTTTTAAAAAGTTTGATGGCTTGGGAGATAGCAGAAGCGCTGCAACATTCCCGAGGAAGATCGAAATGCGGATCTTTTTTAAGCGAACGAAGAAGATCTCTCAGTTTCTTTCCAAGAATGATCACCGGCTTCCGGAGCAGGCCCCGGTTCGTCATCTCGAGCACTACGAATAGCTCGTTCAGTGTCCCCGTAGCGCCCTCTAAAAAAATATAAGCCTCCCCCTTCTCGATCAACTTGAAAAGCCGGTCTTTCCAGGAGGGCATCTTGATCTCGGCATCGGAGAAAGCATTCGCGCGGCTTGAGGATCCTTGGATCGTGACAGCAACATTGCGGCCGCCCGCGCTCCGGCATCCCTTCGCCACCGCTTCCATCACGCCTCGATAACCGCCGTGATAAACCGTGAGGCCTTCCCCCGCAAGCGCAGCCCCTAGCTTCACGGCTTGTTGGTAAACGGGATCGTTTTCACGAACCTTGCCACTGCCAAGGACACTGACGCGCCGGATGGAGCCTTTACACCTGCGCGGCATTTTCGATTCTTTCGCCCTTGAGGATCTCGGGAACAGGACTGGTGTCGATACGGATCCCGCCGTCATGCTCGATCTTCAAGGTATAAATAGTCCCGGGAAGGAACATGGAGCCCGGGGCTTCGATCTGCGCATTCTTGATCCCCGCCCGTTCGCGTTTTTTAGGGTCCAGAGCGTAATTCCAGAACTCCTGCCAAAGCTTCATTTCAAATTCGTTGGGTTTTTCAGAAACCCGGTAACCTCCCGGGATCTCATGGACCTTCGTGATATCAAATTCCTGGGTATTTGGCCCATCCAGCACGAACGCTTTCATAAAAAGCGCCGCGCTCTTCCCACGCAAACGATCCCCGGCTTCGACCAGCTTGTCGTTAAAACGGATCACAAGCGACTGGAACTGGATGATATTCCCCGCAAAGACAAAATATTTTGGCTCCAGAGGTTTCCCTTGAGCGTCATATTCAAGGAATTTGATCGTGGTCTTGATCTTTTTGGAGGCTTCGTCGAATTCGCTTTTGGTGACCAGAATATCCGCGGCGCGCGTCTCCGCGGTAAGCCGCTCAATGATCTTCCGGAGAATTCGTTCGCGCTGGATCCACTGGTTCACACCAACGCCGGCTAAGGCCACCGCAACGGCCAGGAGCCCGATCGAAACCCCGTTGAATATTTTTGAAGTTTTCATGGAGAGAACTGCTCCTTCTATCAAGAGAGATTAAAAACGCCTTGCCGTACGGAGCGGTCAAAAAGTTCCGGCGACAAGGGGCTTACCCATCAAGGTTAAACGCGCCCGGGCAGGGTCGAACTGCCAACCTTCGCCTTCGGAGGGCGACACTCTATCCAATTGAGCTACGGGCGCAAATCTCTCGGTTCTTTCTTTAACGATTATTTGCGCCCAGCACCGCGGTGCGGGCGCATCTTAATTCCGAACGCACTTGCTCTTCGTGAGCAAGTACCACATCGTCGCAACTCAGGGACAGTAGCGTACGATGACGGCAAGTCACATTAATTTTCTTTGCTAAAAAGAGCGGTATTTATTGCTATTGCTACCTTAAATCCTCTCGTTCCGTCTGAGAAATATAGCCGTATTCCTCCACAAAGTCCAACCAAGTTCTGGCCTCCTGCCCCAATCCTGAAGCGTCATCCCTCGAATTCCTTCAGCTTCGCGATCTGTGCACCGGGGTAATAATAAGTCAGGATCTCCCTGTAGCCATAACCGATCTCGCCGAGATATTTCATCCCGTACTGACACATCCCCACACCGTGTCCCCATCCCTTGCCCTTGAAAACAAATGCCCCGGCGTCATTCATCCGGATCTTTGTGATCAAATTACTTTTAAGCCGCATCGGATCGACCCAAACTCTGAAGCCGTCCGCATCGACGACCTTTTCCGCCCAGGTGCTTTGGATCACAAACTTGTGCGCACGGCCTGTCCTGTCGATCTTGTCGGTCCGAATGCCGAGGACTTCCTGAACAGGCATCCCTTGTTTCGCAAGTTTTTCTTTGATCTCTGCAGGAGTCACGGCGGTTTCCCATTTATAGTGCGGGGACCTCTGACAAAACTGACAGCTCACCCCTCCCAGCGCCGGATGCGGCTTTACGCGCCATACCAGATCAGCGGCTGTGGTAGCCCCACCGCAAGTGGAATGAAAAAAAGCGGGAAAGATCTTTCCTTTATAAAGAAGAACTTCGCCGCGGGTGGCATCAACCGCTTCGCTGGTCTTGACATTTTCGATCTGCTTCCCCGCGTAAACCTGACTCATGAATCCTGAGGAGACATCATATTCTTCGCTCCGGCGGGCGATCATTTTAGTGAGCGCAAAGGTCCTGGAAACCACAGCTTGGGCCTTGAGGGACTCCAGCGTCCAGGCAGGATTTCCCTCGAAAGGGATCACCCCCTTCAGATAGTCATCCAACGAGAGACGGTTGATGACATCCAACGAGCCTTTGGAATTCCGGTAGATCAGGATCTCATCGCGATAAACTCCACTCGCCCCGACCCGTATGCCATTCCCAATGCTTTTCACGAGCAGAAATCGCGTAGGGACGATCCGGCTCCACCACTGGATCCCTTGCCCGGTGGGTTTCACCGTAGCGCCTTCAAGCTTGGCGCCACGCGTGACAGAACGCCCCTGATCATCAAAAACCTCGAAAGCGGCGGAAGCGCTGACCTTCACCTCGGGCTTATTGCTCTGAACGAGAATACGGATCCGGGTCAGATCCTTGAGATCTTTGGGAAGCGGCATGGAAAGATCCCTGAGGGGTTCCGCGGAAAAAGCCGGGATGACGGCAGAGAAAAAGAAAAGAATGACGAGGATCGATCGCGGGATTTGGGATAACATAGGGGCGTATTGTAGCAAGGAAGCACTCAAAACAAAAGGGGACAGGCATCAATAACTGCCTGTCCCCTTTTGTCTTTAAAACCCGAAACTCTAAAACTTACTTGATAGCTTCGAGATAGCTCTTGAGCTTGGACCAAGTCCCACGGCCGCAAACACCATCCGCGGCAAGTCCATTGTCCTTTTGGAATGCGGCGATCGCGTCACGAGTTCCCGGACCGACCTTGCCATCGAGCGGACCATTGTAATAGCCGGCCTTCTTGAGAGCTTTCTGAATATTGACGGAGGGAACCTCAAAGCCGGACGGAGTGCGATACATCCCGCCGACCATGGCGCCTTCACTAGCTGAGGGAGTGTATCCGGAATCCGAAAAGCTTGAAACTCCGCGGCTTTCTGAGGATTGAACCGCCGCGCGAGTATCCTGGAGCGACTGGTCCAAGCGCACGAGTTCATCGGTCATCGCGTTCATCTGCGCCTGCATGGTATCTATTTTTTTAGTTGTTTTTTTCGAAGCGCAACCGCTGAATGCGACCAAGCTGACCATCACCGCCAACATCATGAACCGCGTAGCTTTTCCCATCGTTTTTCTCCTGTTGCTATGTGTATTGGTTTAAAAAAATTCCTTGAACAGGCTCGGAGTCTAACAGATTGATTTTTTGAAATCAATGACAAAACAAACTTCAAAACCGCGACTTGGGTGCCCTTAAAATCGCTAGACTCCCGCTTCCGGGCTTTCACTGACGGTCTTGACTTCGGAACTTGCGGGTTCATCCGCCGGACGGACCGCAAAGAGCATGAATTCCGTATGTCCGATCATTCTTTGAACAGGCCGCGTTTTCCCGCCCCGCGCGAGGATCTCCCGTTCCAAAAGCTCCCGGGCTTCCGCCAGAATAAAACCCTGCTCCCGGAGCGTTTCCGCCATCTTCTCGATCTGATTGAAAGTCGGATTCAGGCTCACGAGCCGTCCGCCTCCTCTGAGGGCTGCTTTCACGACCGCCACTTCTTCCCAAGGCTGGGGAATATCCAGGATCACCGCGTCAAATCCGCTTTCCGTGAAATGTTCGGCGGCCTGCCTCTGACAGAATGTGACATAACCGCTAAGCCCGGCGCGGCCGACATTTTTATAAGCATTTTTGGGAAGGTCTTCGCGGCGATCGTAAGAAAACACATGGCCGCTGGGCGCCACTGCCTGCGCGAGCGCCATCGTAAGCGAACCGGAACCCGTCCCGATCTCCATGACTTTCGAGCCGCTATGGATCCCGGCCTTCATGATCAAAAGCGCGGCGTCCTTGGGATAAATAATGCCGCTCTCCCGTGAAGCCTTCATCATCAGATCTTCCATCGTCGGCTTCAGGAGATAGCCAAAGCCGTGTTCGCAAACAACTTTCTTTCCGAACGGTTGGCCGATCCATTCTTCGACATTCAGGGGTTTGCCGCAATGAATGGACGCGCGGCGCCCGCGTGCCACTTCGATCATATAAGTGCGTTCATCGTCGAACCAAAGGAGCACAAGGTCCCCTTCGGCGATCGTTCCCGGGATAGGCTGCGTGATGGACTCTGTCATGGCGGGTACACTATCTTCTTTCATGAAAATTTACCATCCTTTTTGTTTTGCAAGCGTGAGCAACTCTTGAAAATTCCGGACAATATGATCGGGCTTGGCTTCAAGCAGGGCCGCTTCGTTTGCGAACCCGTGGGAAAGTGTCACCACTTCCACCCCCGCATTCCTCGCGGCCTGGATATCGACAGGGCTATCCCCCACAAAGATCACTTCATCTTCGATTGCGCCGGTTTCTTCCATTAAATGATGGATCGCGGCGGGATCCGGCTTGAACGGAAGTCCGTTATCTCCGGCCAAGATCGCGATAAAATAATGCCCCACGGCAAGCGCCGCAAGAATCTGGGAAGAAAACGGATTCGGCTTATTCGTGATCACGGCCTGTTTGCGATCTTTGAAGTACTCCAGGAATTCGCGTGCGCCGGGATAAAGCGCCGTGTGATCGAGCATGTGCTGTTTGTAATGCTCCCGGTAAAGCTTGGAACCCCGGTCCGCAAGTTTTTCGTCTTCCGTGCGAAACACTTGCTTGATCAATGCGTGAAGCCCCGTCCCGACGCAATCCTTGATCTCATCATCTGTAAGTTCCGGGCCGTTTAGAATTCTCAGCGCATGGCGCACGCTATTAATAATGTCCCGGCGCGTATCCGCCAGCGTCCCGTCAAGATCATAAAGGATCAGCTTTTTCATCGCTTGTCTTTGAACCCGCACTCCTGCGCCATTCGTTCGTTCGAATAATCAAGGATCTGCTGCTGCAGGTCGCAGATCTTTTTCTCAAGGCCGTCAAAAAAAACCGCGGGCTTTTCATAAGGGAACGAAAGGGTCACGGCTTTTTGATTCTTAAGGTAGTAAATAATAGCAGAGCGGACCGGAAGTTTCAGAATCCTCTCGGCCGCAAGGGCGTAGATCTCTAACTGAAGATCGTAAGCGCTCTTGCGCGCGGCCTCTTCATCCCCGGCAGCGGTCTTGTAATCCAGGATATGCCACGCGCCTTGTGCATCTTCAAAAAGAATATCGATCTTTCCATGAATAAGCCCGCGCCGCTCATTTAGCACAAAGTCGATCTCTCGTTTGATCTGTTTGGCCTGCCGCAATTGCTGAAAAATGGGCTGCTTCATGAAATCCAGAATGATCTTGCGGGCATCGCTCACGGCCTCTTTGCCGAACCGGCCGA
>CAZGCC010000021.1:0-1469 GCA_964524195.1 uncultured bacterium
GGCTCTACCGTCATCTATACTAAAACAAGCGGGTCTGCAGTGGTTCAGAATTGGTCTTATTTTAATCTTACATTTGACGGCGTAGGTGGAACCTTTCTGCTTCCCGCGGACAAAGTGTTGCCTGGAACTTTTACGGTCAATGCCGGTGTTTTTGATCAAGGGGCCCGCAGTTTCACCGCTGAAGGTGTTGTGGTCGGTTCCCAGGGAGCGTGGGTCAATAACTCGACGGGAGATATTATGTTGGGCGCGGGAGGCGTCACTAATAATGGTTATATCCGGCTTGATGGTTCCGGCGTGGGGCCCGGCAATGACGCTGATGCGATCGTGATCCGCTCGACCTCGGAAGGCACTCAACGGACCTGGACCGGAAGCGGGATCTTCAGGATTATTGATGTGGATGTCAAGGACCAGGGTGGGGATATTACCGCTTACAGCAGTACCAATAGCGGGAACACCTCATGGATCTTTGAGGCTATTGCTCCGACCGAGAAGACCTGGATCGGTACCGGCGCTGACTCTAACTGGACAACGGGCGCCAATTGGTTAGAAGGCGAGGCTCCTTTAGAAGGTGAGACCGCGGTTTTTGATATTCTTGGAACGAACAAATCCGTTACGATCAATGTCACGGATGTGCACGGCATTCAAATCAATGTCGGTTACACGGGTATTCTTACTCAAGCTAATCAACTGGAAATAGGCCTCGGAAACTACATGCAATCGGATGCTACCTATTTCGCCGGAACTTATCAGCTCACTCTTACCGGCGAATTTACTCTTGCCGGCGGTTCGTTCAATGCTCCTTCCTCAATTCTGATCGTTTCAAGGGATCTTGCAATTACGGGCGGCACATTTAATGCCAATAGCGGAAACATGCTGCTGAACGGTGTGACTTTCCTTAGGACCAACGGTACCGTTTTAAATAATGTGCAGATAGGAACGGACGCCATTGCGGCAACGGTGCTTCTGGAAGATTCCCTGGCCGTCGGGGGCGAGCTTCAAGTTGGAACCCTTGGCCTTTTAAATGCCGTGTCTCATTCGATCCAGGAAGGCGGCAACTGGCGTTTTGACAATATTACGAATTTAGGGGTCGTGACGCTAACGGGAACCAACAAGACGATCTATTCCGGAGCGGGTAGTTTCGGCGATTTGACCGTAAGCGGTTCTTACGCGCTGAGTGACGCTCTTACCGCTACGGGCGAACTCACCGTGAGCGGAACACTCGATGTTGCAAATAACGACGTCAGTGAAGGGGGGAACTGGAGCCTGGATCAGTGGACCAGTATCACAAACTTTGGAGATGTGATACTTACGGGTTCCGGGAAGCAGATCACGGGAATCGATGGTTCGTTCACGAATCTCCGGGTGAACGGAACTTACACGAATAATCTTACCGGGGTCTTGACGGTCGGGACCGCGCTTACGGGTTCGGGCACTTTGACTCAAGGTTCGAATGCCACGTTGAATCTTGG
>CAZGCC010000021.1:1479-15294 GCA_964524195.1 uncultured bacterium
TGATCGTTCCCATGTGACTGATGCTCGTCCCCGACCCGATGGTCTTCGTACCGCCTATTATGACCTGATCGTAAGTAATAGCGGTACGAAGACCATCGGGTCGGGGACGAGCATCAGTCACACGGGAACGATCAGTGATGCGGCCCGGGTACTACTCACAGTCAGCGCATCCGGCATCAACAAAGTCTATGACGCCACGGATGTCGCAGCGGTCAATCTCTCCCTCAATAATATATTTACCGCTTATGCCGTGACTCCGGGTGGTTATGCCGCCGCTACATTCAATGCCGGCAAGAATGTCGGGACCGGCAAGGCGATCAGCGTCGCCGGCATCTCTCTTGTTGGCGCCGATGCCGCAAAGTTCGTCTCAAATACAACCGCTTCTGCGACCGCAAATATCACGAAAGCGGCGGTGACGTTTGGCGGGATCACGGCCAGTAACAAGATTTACGACCAGACGACCGGCACGACGGTTTCAAAAGATGGCGCTGTTTTCAGCGGTTTGATCGAAGGTGATAATTTGACGGTGCTCACATCGACCGGAGTTTTCGACGACAAGAATGCTGGAATGGGGAAGACGGTAACGCTCACGAATACATTTGGCGGTACGGATCTGGGGAATTACCAGATCACCGATCAAGGGACCACGACGGCCAATATCACGGCAAAGACCTTGACGGTTGATGCTGCGGGAGTGGACAAGATCTATAACGGGGATGCAGCGGCGACGGTCACTCTTTCAGATGACCGTATCGCCGGGGATGTACTGACCACAAACTACGCGGACGCTTCGTTTTCGGATAAGTTCGTTGCCGCGGGGAAAACGGTAAGCGTGAGCGGCCTTTCGATCTCGGGGACGGACGCCTCGAATTATGCGCTCAGCGCCGTAACGGATACCACCACGGCGGATATTACAGCGATCGTGACAGGCGCGATCAGCGGGATCGGGAGCGGGATCTCGGTGGCGATGTCGCTTAACGGTCAGGCGCCTGTAACGACCACGACGACTGATGAGAACGGTTCTTTTTCGTTTGGCGGCGATCTTTTTGTAAGTTCCGGGGATTCCATGCTGATCTATGTGAATAACGATTCTTATAAAGCGAATCTTGTGGGAAAGATCCTGGCCCCTGAAAATGTCACAGGCCTTTCGTTTTCGAACGATCAAGTATCGATCGGGAGTACAAGTGCGGTTAATTTAGATACGGCTCATGTTTATACGGGCGCGGGTCTTGTTGACGCGAAGGGCGCGCTGACGGATCACATCCTTTATTCGATGGCAAATAATGTGCTGACCGTGAATGGCGATTTGAATGTGTCCGGGAAATACGCCCAGGACAGCGGTCTTGTCGTAAACGGTGATTTTGCGGTGGATGCGGGCGGAAAGTTTACGGACGCCTCACCGCTCAGTCACACATTCAGTGTCACAGGCGATTTCTCGGTTCCTTACGAGAATGGCGCGTTCGACCGCTACGAAAATGTGGATGGGGTCAAGATGATCCGTGACATTTATGATCTCCAGGCGATGAAGAGCAATCTGTCTTCCGGTTTCAAGATGAGTCCTCCCGCTGCGGCAAGCGGTGCATGGAGCTACGAAGAAGGTAACGGGATCTGGATCTTTGACGCGAGCGGCGCTACGGGATGGAATGCCGGAGCGGGATTTTCTCCGATCGGAGATGCAACGCACGCATTCACGGGGACTTTGGATGGAAATTCGACCGTGATCGCGAATCTGACGGAACAAAGCAATTCCGGGTACGCGGGTTTTTTTGGGAATATCGGGTCCGGTGGGACCGTCCGGAACCTTGGCCTTGAGGATGTCAGTATTCACGCGCTAGGACAGGATCATGTCGGGGGCCTGGCGGGCTTTAATGCCGGGAGTTTGACGAATGTTTATACGACCGGCGCTTTCACGGTGGAGGGCGCCAACTTCGTAGGAGGTTTGGTGGGAAGAAACACCGGGGATATTTCGAAGGCTTATTCCAGCGCCCGCGTGAAAGGCGATTCGAGCGTGGGCGGTCTTGTGGGAGAAAGCACCGGCAGTCTCGCGAATGTCTATGCGATAGGTTATGTAACGGGAACTGAAAACACCGGCGGTCTTGTGGGAAGCGGCGCCGGGACCGTAGCGGATTCTTTCTGGGATAGGGAAATGACGGGGCAGTCTCTGAGTTCGGGGAGCCTGGATGCGGACGGCAAAACGACGGAAGACATGATGAAAGAAACGACCTACTCGGATTGGGATTTTTATTCGGAAACGGATGAGAACGGTTCCTGGGTTATTGATGAGGGTGGGACCTATGCTCATCTGAAGTGGCGCTATGCGAACGGTGTGCGCGGGGTCTGGGGTAAAGTGCTTGACGCAGACGGCGGGGCTGCGATCGGCGGGGATATGAAGATCGGTCTTTATATCAGCGAAAATGAAACCGGTGAAGGCTTGGGCCCGATCATGACGACCCGGACGGGAGCTTCAAGCCTGTATTATTTTGTGCTGGGGAATGAGGATCCTCGAATTGTGCCGACGGATTATGTGATTGGCGGGTTGATGGATCCCGCCTACAGCGGAAATACGCGGATGCTGGCAGAGACGGGGAGTATCCCGGATCTTGATATTTGGGGGCATAAGTCGCGTGTGATCCCTCATCCTCACAAGACGGTTTCGGTGCCTGTGATGGTGTTCTTTGATAAGGTTCAAATGATCGAGGATCTGAGTCAGGCGCAGAATCCGATTCAGCCCATTGGCGGGCCGTCCTTCCAGCGCGCGCTGAACGGTGTTCCTCAGTCGGCGGAGATATTTATCAGCGAAGACTTACTCCAGCGGCCTCTCACGGAAGGCCGTCAGGAATTCAGGAAGATGGCCAAGCCAACCCGCACAGAATACAGCAAATTTACCGGCCCCGGGATCATTTTTGCCGCAAAGCCCCAACCCGGTCGAGAGCCTTTGTCGACCAGTCCTTCCTCCTCTTCTCCGATCGTTTAAGCGCTTGGTTCATCCATCCATGCGCAGGGTGGAGCAGGAGGGATTCAAAAGACATACTGCTTTTTGCCTTTCCTTTTTCCGTGCTTGTTCTATAATGCGGCCTTCTTAATTCCTTCAGTTAAATCGGCTTTTTCCTGTAAAGTCATGACCGTAGAGACAGAACCTCAAAAATTACCGCTACACGAAAAACATCTCCAAAAAGGCGCCCGGATGGGCGATTTTGGGGGATGGCTTGTCCCTCTTTTTTACTCCAGCATCATGGAAGAGCATGCGGCTGTCCGTACGAAGGCTGGCGTCTTTGATATCTCCCACATGGGCGAATTTCTGGTAGAAGGCCCCAGGGCGCTCGACTATCTTGAGAAGAACCTTCCGCGGAAGATCGCCCCTCTTAAATTCAGCCAGGCCATTTATATGCCGCTTGTCAATGATCAGGGCGGGATGGTGGATGACATCATTGTTTACCGCATGTCCGAACAAAAATTCCTTATCATTGTAAACGCCGGGAATATCGAAAAGGACTTTCGGTGGTTTCAGGAGCGTGTTGCGGAGGGGGTGACCGTAACGGATCTGAGTCAGGAGATGGGGCTTCTGGCGCTTCAGGGGCCTTTAAGCCAGACGATCCTTCTGGAATGTTTCGGGGCTTTCTATAAAGATCTTCGCCGATTTCATTACAGGGATTTTGAGGGAGGTGTAATCGCCCGGACCGGTTACACCGGAGAAGATGGTTTTGAGATCATGGTTCCCAAAACAAAACTCAAAAAAATCTGGGATGTCCTTTTTATTGTGGGAGAAAAACACGGGATGTTGCCGATCGGGTTCGGTGCCCGGGATACGCTTCGTCTCGAAGCGGCGATGCCACTCTATGGGCACGAACTGACCGATGAGATCACGCCGCTTGAGGCAGATCTTGAGTGGGCGATCGATCTGGCAAAGGCAGAATTTCCGGGCATGGAGATCCTGAAAAAGCAGAAGCAAACGGGGATCTCCAGAAAAAGGATCGGGTTTGAGATGATCGAACGAGGCATTCCGCGGCAGGGTTTTGAGATCCAAAAAAAGGGCGATCCGGTCGGGGTGGTCACAAGTGGCAGCTTTATCCCGACTACGGGGAAAAATATCGGCATGGCTTATGTGGTCGCGAGGGAAGCTCAGCTGGGCAATGCGATTGATGTGATGGTGCGCGGGAAACCCGTCAAAGCTGCCGTTGTTTCACTACCTTTTTATAAAAGAAAAGCGTAAAATACGCGCTGTTCTTTCTGGAATTTTTATGACATTCTCAAACGGAGGCAACAATGAATTTTCCTGAAAATTTGCGTTATACTAAAACTCACGAGTGGATCGCTGTTCAGGGTACGAAGGCTAAGGTGGGTGTGACCGAGTATGCGCAACAAGAGATTTCGGATGTTGTTTTCGTCGAATTGCCACAGTTGGGGAAAGTGGTCCAGCAGGCAAAAACGGCAGCAGTCGTGGAGTCGGTAAAGGCGGCCTTTGATATCTACGCTCCAGTCTCGGGGACGATCACGGGCGCTAACAAAGCTCTTGAGTCCAATCCCGGGCTCATTAATCAGAGCCCCTACGCGGACGGATGGTTGTTTGAGCTGGAGATCACGGATCCTGCGGAGTCCGGAAGCCTTCTGACGGCCCAGCAGTACCAGCAAGCGGTCGAACAAGCTCCGAAGCACTGATACAAAAATTTTTATGCCCTACCTCTCGCTTACGGAAAACGAAAAAAGTTCCATTCTCGGCCAGATCGGCGTCCGTTCATTTGACGAACTGATCAAGGACATTCCGGTTTCGCTTCGTGATCCGAAGATCGCCCTTCCGCCTGCTCTGACCGAGATCGAGGTCCAGGGCCTGATCGGGAAGTTGGGGCGTCAAAATACCTCCACAAAAGATGTTCTCTCGTTTCTTGGTGCCGGGAGTTATGAACATTTTATTCCGGCAGCGGCGGTTGAAATTGTCGGCCGTCAGGAATTTCTCACCGCGTACACGCCGTACCAGCCTGAAGCTTCGCAAGGAACCTTGCAGGCCATATATGAGTATCAAAGTCTCATGACCGAGCTTACAGGTCTGGATGTGTCGAACGCGTCCCATTATGACGGCGCTACAGCACTTGCTGAAGCCGCGTTGGTCGCACTCAAACACACCGATCGCTTAAAAATCCTGATCGCTCGCTCCGTCCACCCGCATTACCGGGAAACGATCCGTACTTACCTTGCGGGCACGCCTTACGATGTTGAAGAATTCGGTTTTGACACAAAAGGGAATTTGAACTGTGAAGAATTGGCGGCCAAGCTCGATGCGACAATTGCCGGAGTGATCTTCCAGACGCCGAATTTTTTTGGGAATATCGAGAACCTTGAGGGTATGAGTGAAAAGATCCACGCGAATGGTTCGCTCATGATCCTGACGGCGAATCCTTTGTCGCTCGGGCTTTTCAAATCTCCCGGAGAATGGGGCGCGGATATTGCGGCGGGTGAAGGACAACCTCTGGGTTTGGCTATGGAGTTTGGTGGCCCTTACCTGGGTTATTTCGTGACCTCTCAGGCGCTTATGCGGCGCATACCGGGCAGGCTTGCAGGCCTTACTTTGGACGCGGACGGAAAGCGGGCGTTCTGTCTCACGCTCCAGGCGCGAGAGCAGCATATCCGCCGGGAACGGGCAAGTTCTAATATTTGCAGCAATCAGGCGCTCTGCGCTCTGGCTGCCTGCGTTTACATGACGCTTCTCGGCAAAATAGGCATCCGGGAAGTTGCCGAGGTTAATTGGGATCGGGCGAACTATCTCAAATCTCAAATCTCAAATTTGAGATCTTTTGAGGTGGATGCCGCGCAGCCGGTCTTTAATGAGTTCAGGGTCAGATCAAAAAAACCTTTTTCGAAGATCGAAGAAAAATTGATGGCCCAAGGTATTTTCCCCGGCGTTGCGCTCGAGCCGTTCTATCCTGAACTGAAGGACCAGTTCCTGGTTTGCGCGACGGAGACAAAATCCAAAGAGGATCTTGACCGGTTCGTGGAGGTTTTGGCGCGATGCTGATCTCTCAGGATGATCGCCTCAGTTTTGAAAAGAGCAGACCTGGCCGCAGGGCTGTAAGTTTTTCTTCCGAGCGTTTTTGCGCGAAAGGCCCGGGACAAAGTCTTCCGCAGGGTCTTTTGCGCCAGACTTCGATCGGATTCCCCGAGCTCAGCGAGCCGGATATTGTTCGCCATTTTATCAATCTTTCCCGCAAGAATTTCTCTGTGGACACGCACTTCTATCCTCTCGGCAGCTGTACCATGAAATACAATCCCAAGGTGAACGAATGGGCGGCCCGTCAGGAGAAATTAGCATCGCTCCACCCGCTTCAAGCTGAAGCGACCACCCAAGGAATGTTTCAGATCCTTTGGGGATTGGAAGAAGGACTGAAAGAGATCACGGGGATGGATCGCTTCACGATGCAGCCTGCGGCAGGGGCTCATGGTGAATTAACGGGAATGATGCTGGTGCGCGCCTACCATGCGTCTTGCGGTGATACAAAACGCACCAAAGTGCTTGTCCCGGATTCGAGCCACGGGACCAATCCGGCGAGCGCAGCGCTTTTTGGCTATCATGTGGTGGAGATCAAGTCCAACAGCCAGGGAGGCGTGGACCTAGAAGATCTGAAGCGGCACCTTGATGAGCATGTTGCCTGCCTGATGCTCACCAATCCCAACACCCTCGGGCTTTTTGAGAAGAATATTCTTGAGATCACAAAACTTGTGCATCAGCAGGGGGGGCTTCTCTATTACGATGGCGCCAATCTGAACCCGCTTCTCGGGATCGCGCGACCGGGCGATATGGGGTTTGACATCATTCATATTAATTTGCACAAAACTTTTTCGACGCCTCATGGCGGCGGCGGTCCCGGATCGGGACCGGTGGGAGTGAAGAAGCATTTGGCGCCATTCCTTCCCGGGCCTCTTGTGGAAAAAACGAAAACGGGTTACCAGTGGGCCCCCCTGAGCGCCAAGTCGATCGGAAGGGTAAAGCTTTTTCACGGCAATATCGGGGTCATTATCCGCGCGTATGCCTATTTGAAAATGCTGGGCAAGGACGGTCTTCGGAAAGTCAGCGAGGCCGCGATCCTGAACGCGAATTATATGAAAGAAAAGCTGAAAGACACTTTTAAAGTTGCGACCGAAGGTCCTTGCATGCACGAGTTCGTTCTTTCGATCAAGTCTGCCGGCGCTTACGGAGTTCATGCGGGCGATATCGGAAAACGCCTTCTGGATTACGGATTCCATGCCCCGACGGTTCATTTCCCTTTGGTTGTGCCCGAAGCGCTGATGATCGAGCCGACTGAGACAGAGGCTCGCGAAACGCTTGACGGGTTTATCGACGCGATGAAGCGGATCGCTCTTGAGATCACGACCGACCCAGAGATGGTGAAAAACGCGCCTCATACGCTTCCGGTGCGCCGTCCCAATGATGTGCTTGCCGCCCGGAAGCCTGTTTTATCCTACCGTGATCAACTGCGCGAGAAAGTCCTTCTGGCTGAAGCGACGGCATGAACTGGAGTTTGCTTCCCACGATCAGCGCGCCGATGTCCCTGCAGATGGCGCTTGATGCAATCCTCTTTTCGGCTCAAAAAAAAGAGCCTCGAACCCCGATCCTCAGATTTTATGTTTCTCCAGAGCCCTGGATTAGCGTGGGTTGTTCTTTCCGAGAAACTGCGGATCTTTCAAAATCCGGTTTGATCCGCCGAAATCCCAAGGTGCCGGTTTGTCGCCGTATCACGGGCGGGGGATGTGTTCTTCACGGTGGCGATCTGATCTTTTCTTTGATCGCGCGATTTGAGGATAATAGTTTTTTGAGTTCCGTGCAGATGAGCTACGGAAAGATCCATGAAAGCGTTAAAGGGGGACTCGAGCAATGCGGGCTGGATCCCAAGTTCTATGACCCTGAGGGGAAACTTCCCAAGGGAAGCGATTGTTTCGATTTCCCCGTGGTAAGCGATCTTTCCTGGAAGGGCCAAAAGATCGCAGGCGGGGCGCAAAAAAGGTCCGGGGGAGTGCTTTTGCACCAGGAGTCGATCCGGATCCCTCGCGGGGTTGACCGGTGGAAGCTTATGGGAGCCTTGCGGCAAGGATTTGAAACCGTTTTTGGCGTAACGGTCAGCAATGCGGAGCTGGATCCTGAGATCTATTTTTGCGCGGAACGAAATGTTGCAAACAATCTCCACACCCAGCGCGAAGATTGAACGGGAACCCATGGAAGAAGCCGCCAGTTATTTGAAAAAGATAGAAACAATCCTCGAGGAAGATCCGGGTTACAAGTTCGAGGCGTATACCTTTGTCCTGGCCGCGCTTCACGATACGGTCAGCCGTCTCAAGAAACCGCGCCATATTACCGGCAAGGAGCTTGCGTTGGGGATCCGGAAGTATGCGCTCGATCAATTTGGGCCCATGGCGCTGACCGTTCTGAAACATTGGGGGATTCGCGAGACGCTGGATTTCGGGAAGATCGTTTTCTCGCTGATCGAGGTTAAGCTTCTCAGTAAACAGCCTGAGGATAACCTCGAAGATTTTGACAAGGTCTATGAATTCGAAGAATCGTTCGGGAAATACAAAATTGACGATGAATAAAGACCTTTTGACCGAGCTCAACCCGGCGCAGCGAGAGGCGGTGTCCTGGATGCCGCAACGGCCCCTTCTGATCCTTGCTGGCGCAGGGAGCGGAAAGACACGGATCCTCACTCATCGCATTGCCTGGCTCATCGAACATGGCGTGCCCGCTTTTAATATTCTCGGCGTCACCTTCACGAATAAAGCCGCGGCAGAAATGCGTTCACGGATCGAAAAACTCGTCGCTCAGCGCGTTTGGGTCAGCACTTTTCATTCCACTTGCCTTCGGATCCTCCGCCAGGACGGCGCGGCCATCGAGCTCGAGCCCAACTTTATTATTTACGATGAATATGATCAGCTCCAGATCCTCAAGGAATGCGTCAAGGAACTTGGATTGGATGAAAAAAAAGTCCATCCCAAAGGCGTCCGGGAGGAGATCCAGCGATCGAAAGATTATCTTCTAACGCCTTTCCAGTATTCCGAAAAGGCCGAGGATATTTATCAGGATTCCGTCGGGAAGGTCTACAAACTTTACGAAGAAAAAATGAAAAAGCTCAAAGCCTGCGACTTCGGCGATCTGATCATGAAGACCGTTACGCTTTTTGACCGCGTTCCGGCGGTGCTCAAGACATGGCAGGACCGTTTCCAGCATATCCTGATCGATGAGTATCAGGATACGAATCACGCCCAATACCGTTTTGTGAAGCTTCTTGCCTCGGCGCGCCGGCAGATCACCGTTGTGGGGGATCCGGACCAGTCCATCTATGCATGGCGCGGAGCCGATATCAAGAATATCCTGAATTTTGAGGCGGATTATCCGGAGTCCGGGTCGATCCGCATGGAACAGAACTACCGGTCCACACCCGTGATCCTTGATGCGGCAAATCACCTAATTAAGAACAATCAAATGCGAAGGCCCAAGGCGCTTTGGACGGAGAAAAAAGGAGGCTCGAAGATCGAACTTTATAATTCGGAGGATGAGATCGCGGAAGCCCGGTATGTGGTCCAGAATGTTCTGAAATTCAAGGGCCTGGGGCGAACCTTTGCGGACCAGGTTGTTTTCTACAGGGTTCATGCCCAGTCACGGGTGCTGGAAGACGAGCTGATGCGTGCGAATATTCCGTACAAGATCGTCGGAGGAACGAGGTTTTACGACCGTAAGGAAATCAAGGACATCATAGCGTATTTGCGGCTTGTGGCTTATCCGCATGATGAAGTCAGCCTCAAACGCGTGATCAATGTTCCTGCGCGCGGGATCGGAAAGAAGGCGGTGGAGACACTGGGTTTTGCGGCTCAGGGGAGAACTTGGGACGAGGTTTTGCAGGATCTTCCAGCGGTTCAAGGGCTTACGCCTAGGGTGCAGAAATCCCTGGGTGCATTCTATGCATGGCTTTCAAAGCTTCGGAAAAAAAAGAACGAAATGACCGTTCATGAGATCCTTGAAGTGATTCTCGAAGACACCGGCTATGTGGCGTCGCTGGAAGCTGAGCGCACTTCGGAAGCGCAAGCCCGGCTTGAAAATATCGAAGAGTTCTTTAGCGTGATCGAGGATTTCATGGATCGATTCCGTGAGGGAAGCGGTTTTCCGGATCATTTTAAAGCTATCAAGCCTCTTCCTCCGGATGATGGCGAATCTCGGCCCCCAAGCTCCGAAGCAACCCAGCTTTCGGCATTTCTTGATTCGATCGAACTTGTCACCGATCTTGACGCTTGGGATCAGGGGACGAATGTGTTGACGCTCATGACGCTTCACACCGCCAAGGGCCTGGAATTTCCCATCGTTTACATGGTGGGCCTTGAGGAAGGAATATTTCCACACATCAATACCTTTGGTGGTCCTTCGGACGAACTGGAAGAAGAGCGGCGCCTCTGCTATGTCGGGATCACCCGAGCGCGGGAAAAATTGCATCTCTCATACGCAACCCAGCGGCGCATGTACGGCGCGACGCATCAAAACCTTCCCTCCAGGTTCCTGAATGAAATTCCTTCAGATCTCTATGATGTCCGCGCTGCCTATTCTCGCGGAACCTACCGCGATGAAGACGAAGACCAGGATCCCGGGCTTTCTATCCACGATCCTGTGATCGAATTCGACGATCCCACCTAGTTTTCTCCAGGGGAAAGCCGGTTTCCGGCAATCTAGGGCCAAACATCCAAAAAGCTGTTCCCAAGGGGGAGTTTGGCCGTTAAAATGCCGCTATGAAAATCCACAAAGGAAAGACGCTCGCGCTTGGCGCCGCCATTTTTTACTCAGTAATCATGTGGGGATGGGTCTCAGCCCTGACGATTTTTTTCGCGCTTCTGGATATTTTTATTATGTGGCCCCTTTGCCTGTTGCTGGGCGATAAAAATCGCAGCATGTTCCATTCTGTTTCGATCGTTTGGGCCCGTGGGATCCTCAATTGGAACCCGCTTTGGCGTCTGGCGGTAAGCGGGCGGGCGAATATTCAGAAGGGAAAGAACTATGTGGTGGTGGCTAACCATCAAAGTCTTTTGGACATTCTCGCGGTGACGGCAGCTCTTTCGTTGCATTTCAAATTTCTGGCAAAAAGGGAGCTTTTTTACATACCTTTCATGGGATGGGCCATGGGGCTGGCGGGATACATTCCGGTGGACCGGTCCAGTCATGAGAGCGGAAAGAAAGCGGTGTTTAGGATCAGCGACCTTCTCAAGCGCAAATTAAGCGTTCTTTTATTCCCTGAGGGAACGCGTAGCTTGGATGGAAAGATCCAGGCTTTTAAAATGGGGGCCTTCAAGCTGGCGCGGGAAAATAATGTGGAGATCCTGCCAATCGTTATCGAAGGCACCGGGACAGCACTCCCCAAGAAGAGCATGCTTGTGCGTAAGCGGAGCATCTTTGTCGTATCGATCGGGAAGTCTGTTTCGATGGCGGATACCGGAAGCAGTTCGCTGGAGGAGAAAAAAGAAAAAGTCCGTCATGAAATGATCGGAAGACTGGCCAAAATGCGACACGGTGATATTGAATGAGAATATTAACGCTTAACACCTGGCAGGAACGCGGACCGTGGCGCGAGCGGTGGGAACTTATTTTCAAGGGGCTCCGGGAATATGATGCCGAGATAGTCGGATTTCAGGAAGTTTTCAACATAGAATGGGCCGAGGAGGTCCGGAAGCGTTCCGGCTATTCTTATCTTGCGGTGAGCGGTGAACATTCCGGGCTTGTCTTTCTTTCAAAGTTCAAACCGGTCGAACAGGAATGCCTTGTTATGAAGACCCTGTCGCCAACCGAAGATTATCTGCGCTATGCTTTTTATGTCCGCGTTGATGCCGGGCGCAGCGGAATAGCGCTTTTTAACACGCATCTGTCCTGGAGGGCGGATGAAAATGTTATCCGTATGAGGCAAACCGAAGAACTCGTTAATTTTGTCGAGCAAAAGGCGAAAGGTCTTCCGGCTGCGATCATGGGCGATTTTAATATGGCCGCCCCAGCTCCGGGGATCGTTTTCCTTCGTGAGATCAAGCGCTGGGTCGATACTTTCGGGATCAAAAATCCTGGGGTCCCGGGTTTGACATGGGATTATCGCAATCCCTATGCCGGGGCAGAGCGTGAAAAAATGGCAGAGCGGCGCATTGATTATATCTTTGTCCGGGAGGGTAGCGGTCCTTTCGAGCGGATCCATTCCTCAACTGTTGTGTTTGAAAAGCCATCCGACCGAGGCATTTATCCTTCCGATCACTTCGGCATCTTAACGGAATTTGGGTGATAGAATGAGCGAGCCTTTTCCATCGGACAAAGTTCAGCAAGCGCGTGCGTATCAAGCCATCCGGCGCAGGCTGAGCCTTTTTCAGCTTTTTCTCACACCTGCGCTTTTGGGGATCTTGCTTCTGAGCGGATGGACCTTTGGGATGCGGCTGAATGCCATCGCGATCACGGGAGGGAATGATTGGGCCGTCGTGGCGGTCTATTTTCTCCTGTTCTCGCTTTACTTTTTGATCTTCGATCTGCCGCTTTCATTTTATTCCGGCTTTGTTTTGGAGCATCATTTCGGTCTTTCGAACCAGAGTTTTGGACAATGGCTTTTGGACCTTGGAAAGAAAACGCTTCTGTCGTTTGCGCTATCGCTGGCGCTTTTGGAGGGCCTCTACTGGATCATCCGCAGCGATCCTGCGCATTGGTGGCTTTGGGCATGGGCATGTTATGCGTTCGTAAGTTATATCCTCGGGAAACTTTTTCCGGTATTCATTGTTCCGCTTTTTTACAAATACGGAAAGCTCGAGGATCAAGAGCTTGAAGCGAAGATCCTCCGGCTTGCCGCGCGATTCAATATGCCGGTCGGGAGCGTTTATTCACTGAATTTAAGCAAGACGACCAAGAAGGCGAACGCGGCATTCATGGGGATCGGCAAGACAAAGCGGGTTGTGTTGAGCGATACGCTGATCAACCAATTCACGCACGCAGAGATCGAAATGGTCATGGCGCATGAGTTGGGACATTACAAACACCACGATGTTTGGAGGCTTTTAGCGTTCGGGCTTGTGGCATCGCTTGTCGCCTTTGCGGCCGGTTTCTGGGGGATGGGGGCTTTGGCTGCATCGCTGGGGCTTGGGACTGCGGCCAATATTGCGGGACTGCCGCTTCTTTTTCTTATTTTTTACGCGGTGAATCTTGTCCTGATGCCGCTTACGAATGGTTATTCCAGAAAGCGGGAGCGCACCGCGGATCTTTTCGCACTGGAAGCCTTGGGGGGCGAAAGGGATGTTTTTATTTCATGCATGAAAAAATTGGGCGAGCAGAATCTCGCGGACCCGGAGCCCCCGGCTTGGTACGAGTGGTTCTTTTACGATCATCCCTCGATCGGCAAGCGGGTCGCTATGGCGGAAAAATATGAAAAATAAAATGATCCTTTCTTCCGTTTTTTGTGTCCTAGGTGTTTTAATCGGAGTCTCCGCGCTTTTTGCCGCGGATAATTACGACGATCGCGGAAAAGAATCCGTGGAGCGCCGTCAGAAGATCGAGATCAATCAGTTCTATGCGGGAACGGGCGGCAAGGCTCCGGTGGCCCCCATGGCGATCGAGCTTTATAACGATGCGGTCAAGTTTTTCGAGATGAATGAATTTGAGCTGGCCCGTCAGGCGCTCAACGATTCGCTAGAGCTAGAGCCGCGGAACGCTCTGGCGCTTGAGCTTTTGGGGGAGATCGAGAATCTTCAGCAGAATTTTGAAAAAGCGGAATATTATTATAAGCGAAGCTATCTTGTGAGTCCCTCGACGCGCCTCCGCCAGAAGATCGAGAAGACCCA
>CAZGCC010000021.1:15304-22067 GCA_964524195.1 uncultured bacterium
TGGCATCATCAAGAATTATAGTTTTAGTCCGTTTTGGAGACGGTTCTGAAGATCGAGAAGATCCAGAAGGAACACTCAGTCGAAAAGACTTTGGACACCTACGACGAAGAACATTTCATTATCAAATACCGTCAGGGCGAAAAAGGTTACGAAGGTTATTGGCTAAAGAATCTTTTGCGGGACACCTACAGTCTTCTTTCGAAGGATTTTGGGACCTATTTCAACCACAGGATCACAGTGCTTTTTTATTCCGGGACAGAATTCCATGATGTGACCGGGCAGTCGCTTTGGGTGGGCGGGCTTTATGACGGGAAGATCCGTTTGCCGGCCTATCGCCAGGGGTTCAAGGAACTGGATCTTCGGGCTACTGCAACTCATGAAATGACCCATGCTTTTGTCGCTGCCATAAGTGGCATGCGGGCTCCAGCCTGGGTCCATGAGGGGCTGGCCCAGTATGAGCAGAATAAAGTTCAGTCGGTTGACACCACGATCTTTCATGCAGCGCTGCGTGCGAAGTCTCTGATGCCGATGGACCGGATTCTGTCCGAGACTTTACAAATGGACAAAATGGATCCCCTGGAGGTCGCGCTCTTTTATCAGGAGGTTTTCATGCTGGTCCGCTATATGATCGATCGCTATCAAATGTACCGCATGAAGGAGATCCTCGTGAAGTTCAAAGAGGGAAAGCAGGCGGAGCAGGCGATCGAAGAAGTGCTTGGCATTTCAACAGGGCAATTGGAGAAAGAATGGCTCGCAACGCTTCCAAGATCGTAAAGATCTCAAAACTCGCGAAGACGATGCCTTATGACTTCCGGCATTGCTTGAAGGATGATGCTCTCAAGGTTTCAATCAAGCGGGTCGGGATCTTGATGCCAATCGTGGTCATGGATGCCTCGCAATCGGTGGTGATCGCGGGGCATAAACGCCTTCAGGCCGCGCGGGCGCTCAAAATAAAAGAAGTTCCAGCGTTGATGGTCGAAAAAATGAAACCGGTCGATGCTTTTCTGTTGAATCTTGTTTCCAACTGGAAGCAGGTCTTTCTAGATGCCGACCGAGCGCGGGCGCTTGGGAAGGCGAGCCTGGAATTCCGGATGAAAGAAAGCGATATCCTTACGGGAATCATGCCTCTTTTGGGACTTCCGGAGGATAAGTCGACTCTGGAGTTTTATCTCAAGGCCGATCAATTCCCGAAACCCGTCAAGGATCTCATCGATAGGGGGCATTGGCCGCTTCGCGCTGCGGCATTTCTTTTTAAATTATCAAAGAACGATCAAATTTATCTCGCCAAAACGATCGGGGTTAAAGCGCGCTTGACCCACTCGCAGCTTTCTCAGGCCGGAGAATGGCTGGTCGATATTTTGAAGGGGAGCGGGAAAGCTCTCCCCAGGATTTTGAAAGAGCATAAAATTCTGGAAGAGTTGGAACTTCCCGGTATGGATCCGCGTACCCGCGCAGACCGTTTCTTTGCTCATATCAAACGGCTGCGTTTCCCGGGTTATTCGCTTTATCTTGAAGGTTTTGAGGGTCAGCGGGCGAATATCCTTCGGGACATTCCGGGACTTCGTCTGGAGCCGGTCCAGGGGTTCGAGGAACCCGGATTTGAGCTCCATAGCCGGGTTAAAACTCCTGAAGACCTCGAGCGTCTTTTCCGGAAACTTCCAGAGCACCGAATCGCGCTTAACTCGTTGTTTGAAATTGTGTTGTGATTCGGATACAATACCCGCTTTCGTGACCCTAATATGAAAAAATTCCTTTTAGCGGCAATCATCATCTGGGGCATTTCTGCTCCATCCCTTCAGGCCGAGGAAATCCGTGTGTCCGCCAACTTGGACAAAAGTTCCGCTCAGGTGGGGGAAGAGATCCGGCTGAGTATTCGCGTGACGGGTCAGAGCGTCAATCTTCAGGCTCCGAGGCTTCCGGTCGTGGATGGGATCGAAACCTACTATACAGGCCGTGCTTCCCATATTGCTTTTATCAACGGAGTTTCTACTTCGGATGTTGAGTTCAGCTATACTCTGATCCCGCAACGGGCGGGCCGTTTTGTGATGAACCCTATCGAAGTTCCGGTGGGATCGAATGTTATCAAGACGGAATCGCTTCAGATTGAAGTTTCGGGAGGACAGAATCAGGCGGCAAGACCTCAGGCCGTGCCGCGGGCCGCGACAACTTCTTCCGCGACGGCGCCGATACCCACCCCCGTTCCTCAGGATGAGAACTATACGGTGCCTTCCGGCGGGGATGACAACATTTTTGTCCAGGCGTGGGTGGACCGGACGACCCTTTATCAGAACGAACAGATGCTTTTGACTTATTCGCTCTACACCCGTTATGACACCCGTTATGAGGGTTTCGAAAAAGAGCCGGAAACAAGCGGGTTCTGGATCGAAGAATTTCCGATGGACCGGGATGTGCCCCGCGAGACGGTTAAAGTGAACGGGAAGCGGTATGTAAAAGCCGATGTGAAAAAGCTCGCGCTTTTTCCGACCTCTCCGGGGAATTATACGATCCAGCCTGGAAGCCTCAAGGTTTCGATCCGTGAAGAGCCTCAAGGGTCGAGTGCCTTCGATGAATTTTTCAGCGATAGCTTTTTTACGGGGGGGTCCTTTTTTGCCCGGCGGCAGAACCGTCTGCTCCAACCTCCGCCCATCCAGCTTGTTGTGAAACCTCTTCCGGAGGAGGGAAAACCAGCGAGTTTTCAAGGCGCGGTCGGGTCCTTCCGTATTTCCGCGACGATCGACAAGAATAAAGTTAAACAAAATGAGCCGGTGACGCTCAAGCTGGTGATCGAAGGGAATGGCAATATCGAGACCCTGAACCGCCCGAAGGTTCCGGCGCTTACGGGTTTTAAGACTTATGACGCGGATACCAACTCCAAACTTTTTCAGACAGGCAATGTCATCGGTGGCACGAAAAGCTTCGAGATCGTTTTTATCCCGAAGGAGGAAGGGAATTCCTTCATTCCGCCGCTTGAGTTCAGCTATTTCGATCCCCGTCACGGAAAGTATCAGACTCTTAAGACCCCGAATTTTCCGATAGTTGTGGAGCATTCGGAGCAGAGTTTTCAGATGCCTCAAGAGCTTTCGGGGAGCAGTCTTTTTCAAAAGAAGGTCCAATCCGAAGGAAAGGATATCCGTCATATCGATGAAAAGCTTCCCGATCCATTTCCTTCCCGGACGGTGGATATGACTTACAAGATCCTTATGGGCGCGGATATCCTTCTCTTTTTGCTATTGATCTTTCTTTGGATGAAGGATCGTCAGGACCGTCTTTTTTCCAAGGATCAGGCCTTGAGGCGCAGAAAGACCGCGCGCGCGCTGGCTTCGACGAACATGCACCAGCTCAGGAAGTTGGTACATTCCTCCAAAGACGAGGATGTGGCCATCTTCTTTGTGGAGCTTGAGAAAGCCATGACCCAGTATCTTGCAGACAAGTGGAATCTTTCAACCTACGGAGTCACGCGCCAAAATCTGGAAGAAACGCTGGTCGCCCATTTCGGGTCTGAGGACGAACACCTCAAGGATGTTTTTGAGCTTTACCGTCTTTGCGATGAATCCCGCTTTGGGAAAGGGTCGATCCCCCAGGCGTCGAAGAAGATCGGGCTCAAGATCTTCCAGGACACCGTGAACAGGATCGAAAGGATGCGGAAATGAAACGGTTCACCGGATTTCTTTTGATCGCGTTTTGGTTCGTGCCGTCGCTTTGCTGGGGGGCCGAGACCGCCAAAGTTTTTCAAGAGGCGAATACAAGCTACAAAACAGGGGATTACGCGAAGGCCGCGGAGCTTTATGATTCCTTGACCCTGCAGGAGCCGCAAGTCGTTGCCTTTTATTACAATCTTGCGAACACATATGTGCGGCTTGGAAAATTGAGTCACGCTATTTTGAATTATGAGAAAGCCCTGAGGCTCGATCCCCGGAGCGCGGATGCGCGGGAGAATTTGCGCTATACACGCGGGCTTTTGGAGTACCGCGTCGAAGACAACCGGAATTGGTATCTTAAAGCTGTCGAGGCGCTCTTAAAATCCATGACCGGGCGGGAGATCAATATCGCGGTACTTCTGATCGAAGGCGTATTTCTTGTGGGAGCGATCTTTTTCTTTCTTGTGGGCCGTGGCCTTTTCTGGAATCCATGGCAAAAGTTTGTTTTCTTGCTTCTGGTGGTTGTCGGGTTGATCGCGGTCGGAAAACAGATCCAGAGCAATGTTATCTGTGATGCGATCGTGATGCAAAAAGAATGCGAAGCCCGGTACGGCCCTTCGGAGCACGATCAGGTTGCGTTCCGCATGGGCGAAGGTATCAAGGTGTTCGTGATGGACCGTCGGGAGGACTGGAGCCGCGTTCTTCTTACTAACGGAGAAAGCGGGTGGGTAAAAAATTCGGAGATCACAGAGGTGAAGGTGTGAAGAAACTTCCTGATGCTAAGGGACATTTTGGGCCTTACGGCGGGCGCTATGTTCCGGAAACGCTGATCAAGGCCTGTGAGGAATTGACGGCGGCCTACCGGGCGATCAAAAGCGATAAGAAATTCCGGGAGGAGCTTGGGTATTATCTCAAGACCTATGCCGGCCGTCCGACCCCGCTTTATGAGGCGAAAAATCTCTCCGCGCATTTTGGCCGCGGCAGGATCTTTCTCAAGCGCGAAGATCTTTTGCATACCGGCGCGCATAAGATCAATAACACGCTTGCCCAGGGACTTTTGGCAAAGCGATTAGGGAAGACCCGTATTGTGGCCGAGACCGGCGCGGGCCAGCACGGTGTGGCCTCAGCGACCGCGGCATGTGTTTTTGGTCTCAAATGTGTGGTCTATATGGGTGCGGTGGATATCGAGCGGCAGGCGTTGAATGTTTATAAGATGAAGCTACTGGGAGCGGAAGTGCGGCCTGTTTATTCGGGGTCGAAGACTTTGAAGGACGCGACGAATGATGCGATCCGCGACTGGGTGACGAATGTTGAGGACACGCATTATCTTCTGGGTTCTGTGGTGGGTCCCCATCCTTATCCCGCCATGGTGCGCGAATTCCAATCCGTGATCGGAAAAGAAACGCGCCGGCAGATCCTTCAGGCCGCGGGACGGCTTCCGAACTATCTTTTAGCTTGTGTGGGCGGTGGCAGTAATGCTATCGGGCTTTTTGCTCCTTTTCTCAACGATCGCGCGGTGCGGATGATAGGGGTCGAAGCGGCCGGTGAGGGTGTCTCGACGCATCATCATGCGGCATCGATCACGGAGGGAAAGCCTGGGATCCTCCACGGGATGAAAAGCTATTTATTGCAGGACTCCAACGGACAGGTTCAGCTTGCGCATTCGATCTCCGCGGGACTTGATTATCCTTCTGTGGGGCCGGAGCACTCGTATCTCAAGGACTCGGGGCGTGTTTCGTATCAACCAGTAACGGATGGCGATGCCCTCAAGGGGTTTGAAATGCTTACAAAGCTCGAGGGTATTATGCCTGCACTTGAGCCGGCTCATGCGTTGGGTTATCTCCCGAAGCTTATGCCGAAAACCAGGAAATCCGACATTATCATTCTTTGCCTTTCCGGTCGTGGAGACAAGGATATGAACACGGTGCGGCAGCATCTTAAATAACGCAACAAACAGAGAACCTATCGATATGAAAAACAGAATTGACGAAAAAGTTCAGCAGGCCCGGGAAAAAAAGCGAAAGCTTTTTTGTGTTTTTCTGACGCTGGGTTATCCAAGTCTTGCGGCGACGGAACGGCTTATTCTTTCTTCCGAGAAGGCGGGCGTGGATATCATCGAGCTTGGCTTTCCTTTTTCGGACCCTCTTGCGGACGGGCCGACGATCCAATATTCCTCTGAACAGGCGCTTAAAAAGAATGTGTCGATCCATGACGGCCTTCGACTTGTGAAAAGGCTGCGGGCGAAGGGTTGCCGGATCCCGATCGTTTTCTTTGGGTATCTGAACCCCGTCTATTCGTATGGTGAAAAAAAATTCGTATGGGACGCGCGAAGCGTCGGCCTGGACGGATTGATCATTCCGGATCTTCCGCCGGAAGAAGAAACAGCGTTCCAGATGGAGTGCCGGAGACAAAAACTCCATCTGGTTCAGCTTGTGGCCCCGACGACGGCCGATAAACGAGCGAAGATGCTCGTCGGGAAATCGCAAGGGTTCATCTATTATGTTTCGCTTCGCGGCGTGACGGGAGCCCGCAAAGCCCTGCCGGAGGATCTCAAGAGTCATCTTTCGAAGTTAAAACGAATGACTTCAAAGCCCGTGCTGGCGGGGTTTGGAATCTCCACGCCTCAGCAGGCCCGCGATATTTCCAAAATGGCCGATGGTGTGATTGTTGGGAGTGCGGTGATCGAACGTCTGAAACGGGGAGTTCCCGCGGCAGAACGGTTTATCGAAGCAATGTCGCGAGCCGTGCACAGCGCATGAGCGGCGCGGTTTTGGGGATCGACCTGGGCGAGAAAAGGATCGGGGTTTCCGTGGTCCAGGCCGGGACGACGATCGCGTTCCCGCTTACCACGATCCAGGTAAAAGGTCGCGAGCAAGTTCTTGGAGAGATAAAAAAACTTGTTCTCGCGCATAAAGCTGAAAAGATCGTGGTAGGACTCCCTAAGACCCTCAAGGGTGAGATCGGGATCGCGGCCGACAAGCGGATCAAGGAAGTCGAATGGTATCAAGCCCGTCTGACCGTGCCCGTGGTACTATGGGACGAGCGGTTATCCTCTAAAGAGGCGGAACGAGTTCTTATCGATGCCGATGTGAGCCGTGAACGGCGCAAAGAAGTGATCGACCAGC
>CAZGCC010000022.1:0-1742 GCA_964524195.1 uncultured bacterium
TAAGTCTAGTCCCTAAATGGAGAAAGCCCTTCAGCTTTTTCGCCGAAGGGCTCTCTCGTTCACGATGGCTCCCCCGCCTGGGGGACTTTCGCAACTGGCTTATGTATTCAGGGGAGGTGGAAACCCTCAAGATCCTGACAAGGGAGAAACTGTCTACGCCTAGTTAGGCGAGCAAACTAACCCTTGTCGAGTTCAACTCCTACCCCTCAACTAAGACTGGGTTTTCTAGACCTTCCGAAGACAATCGCTGACGACCTTAACACCTTTTTCAAAATTGGCAGATTTTTGAGCTTCCAGAGGATCCTCTCCGACGCTCGGTGGAATGCAATCTGTTATGTCATAAACCAATTGCCCCGGCGATTTGCTCATGATCCACACGCGTTCGGCAAGGTAGACGGCCTCGGCCACGCTGTGGGTGACGACAAAAATAGTGGGTTTAATCTGATGCCACAACTCCATGATGAGCTTCTGCATTTCCAGACGCGTCGGTTCGTCGAGTGCGGAAAAGGGCTCATCCATGAGAATGATCTTCGGATTCAGGACCAAGGTCCGTGCGATAGCGACCCGCTGCTGCTGGCCACCGGAAAGCTGATGGGGATATTTGAGCTCATGGCCCTTGAGACCCACGCGCTCGAGCATGGCCATCGCCAGCTTGCGGGATTCCTGTTCAGAACGTCCGGGAGCACGGTGGCCGATCTCAAGACCGAATAAAACATTCTTCAATACGGTAAGATGGGGAAATAAACTGTATTTCTGAAAAATCATCCCCCGGTCGCTGCCGGGGCCCTCCACAACCTTGTCATTTACAAGAACTTCCCCGGACGTTGGCTTCAAAAAGCCCGCGATCAGATTGAGGATCGTGGATTTCCCGCATCCCGAGGGGCCCAACAGGGCAATAAATTCCCCGCTTTCGGAAACATCCTCCACGACGGTATCGATGTTTTTGAGCGCCGTGAAATCGCCGAACTGGACCGTGACGTTCTTGAGACAGACCGCGTTTTTAGCCATACTCTTCGTTTTTCCGGTAGGGGAACAGTTTATTCCCCACCCATCCCATTATCTTATCCGTCGAGAAAGCCAATAAGGCAATCACCAGAATGACCAAATAAATATATTCTCTCGGTCCGCGTCGCTGCGCCACCGTAATAATCTGCCCCAATCCGGCATCCGATAATATAACCTCGGCAAGAATGATATAGCTCCATCCAATGCCGAAGGCCAGGCGCAGCGCCTGCCAGATGTCGTAGAAGGCGATGGGAATGAGGACCTTTGTTGCGATCTGCCATCGCCCAGCACCCAGGGTGTAAGCCGATTGAACAAAAACATCATCGACCTTATCCATGGCTTTGACAATGAGGGGAAGGACATAGACAAAAAAAGCTATGGCGAGGAACATATATTTCTGTTTCTCGCTGGTCCCAAACCAGACAAGTGTTAAGGGAACCAATGCCGCGATGGGCAAATAGCCTCCCATGACCGCTATGGGCTGGAACATGGCTTTGACTCTGCTAAAACTGCCCATTGCGATCCCGAGAGGTAATGCCACCGCAATGGCCAGAAGAAAGCCAACGCCAACACGCACAAAACTTGCCACAGCCCCCTCAATAAGCTTTCCTTTGGTCAACAAAGATGGGATCTGCTGCACTACCTCGAGGGGGCTCGGCAGGATGACTGGGGAGATCATCCTTTCTTCTACGCTTGCCCCCTTGGTGACAAACCACCAGACAAGGACGATCAAGGCA
>CAZGCC010000022.1:1752-4426 GCA_964524195.1 uncultured bacterium
CGGCGCCCAGGCCGACGCCGTAGTACAGCCACAGGATCAGCCCCAACACCACCGACCAGGGTTGGGAGACTGACCCGCGAATCTGGAACAAGCCCTTAAAAAACTTCTTCACTTCACTATTTGCTTTCAGGAGGTACGACGCTGATCTCGACCCTGCGATTGAGTGCCTGGTTCATACGGTCCGTAGGATCCGCAGGCACATCCCAGGCTTTTCCTTCAGCGACAAATTTATTGGGATCGAATTTGAATTTTTCAATAAGTGCGTTCTGCACCGATTGCGCCCTGTCCTGGCTCAGCTGCTTCACAGCAGAATAAGGCACCTCGCCCTTTCTTGAACTATCGGTATGACCACTGATGATGATCACACACCTTCCAAACTGTCCGGAAAGCTGCCCGACCCGTTCAAGCGTTGCAGAAACGCTGGGATCATAGAGTTTCCCCTGTAGTACGTTTTCAAACTCATCCCGAGCCGGCTCAAACGGGTTCGCGCTGTTGGGATAGAAATTTATTCTGATCGTCTGCGTCAAAATAGGCGACTCCGCCTTTAATTTTCGGTAATCCTGTGGCGTAAAGGTGGTGATGCTTTCATCCTTTTGATGCGCAAACGCTCCCGAAGCCTGTAGCTGCTTTATGACAGAGAAGTCCATAACGCTGTCAAAAGCAACCGGGGCATCAATTCGCCCCAGTTCGCGGTAAACAATAGAGGAATTCTTCCACGTTCTCTCGAAATTTGTCGGATTGCTTTGATTTAGGAAGAATTGGACGTTTTCCGCAAAGTTGGTCGAGTGAGCGTCGGCCATCATTCCCTTGATATCCTCCGGGGTCATGCCAAAGGCGTCCGCCATCCATTGAGCCGCCTGATCCGGGTTTTCTTTTACGGCATCCATTCCCAGAAAAACACCCGCGGCAAAGTTTTTGACTATATCCGCATGATCGCGATAAAAATCCGCTCTGAACGCATAAACGTCCGCGATAAGCTTATTGGCCTCTGCGCTGGTCGTAAGGATCCTGGTCCCCGCGATACGATCTGCGATCTTATAGATATCCGGAGCCCAGCTCACCACGGCATCAATCGAAGTATCCGCCACAAAAGCGGCGGCCGCCTCAAAGGCCGTACTCGTATACTTCATTTTGACATCGGAGATCTTCAGCCCTGATGAAAGCAGCAGCGTCGTTATGAAATATTCGCTGGGACTGTTCTGGGCACAAACGATCGTCTTGCCCTTGAGATCCTTGACGGATTTGATGGCATTGCGCACAACGATACCATCTCCCCCGGAAGAGAAGTCGATCTGCTGAACGACACGCGGTGAAGTTCGTGAATCTTTGATCAATTCCGGAGCAAACAATGCAAGCATATCCACGGTACCCCAAAGAGCATGCACTTTTCCGGCCGCATAAGCGTCCCGGGCTGCAACGGGGTCATCCATGAGGACCATTTCGACTTTAAATCCGTATTTTTTATAAAATATGGAATCGGTGTTCGGCTTTGTTCCATGGTTAGCCGCAATGATCGGCAACCATCCGATCCAGACATTATAACTGAACTTTACGATCTTTTCCTTTTCATCCCACTCGTAGTTGCTAACCCCTTTGACCGCAGGAAGCTTTTCCATCGGGACATATTTATATTCCTTCACCGTCGTTACGCTGGAAGTGTCCGGGGCTTCCACGGCCTTCGCGTCGGCTGCCGCAGGCGTTGTCGCGGCTGGTATGCCCGAGAGCGTCGTGGCAAGCTGGGCGATATTCGTTTTCTTGTGGGTGATCATGTACCATCCGCCGTAAAGTAACCCCCCGATCACTAAGAGGGAAAGAAGGACTCCTACGGGTGTCAGCTTCGTGCCGGATCCTGGATTAGGTTCTGGACTCATGGTTTATCTCCTTTGATTACGCTGGGTTTTATTGAGGACCGATTTCTTTTTGCAAAGAAGGTTTCGACGGATTCGCAGGAGGCTGCTCGATCTGAACCCCCTGGCCTGCCAGAAACTCCGCGAGGGCGACCTGATCCAAGGCTTTCATTTCGGATTCTTTTTCTTTGATCTTTTCGGTTTGCGCCAGATCCTGAGTCACACGCGCCTTGCCAGCGGCCTTTTCATATTTTTTATTCAGGATCTCTTCGACGTTTTTAAAGGTATCGCCCGTGTCCCCAACCTTAAACGCCACATTGTTCAGGGCTGCAGCCGCTTCGGCCTGCGCTTCTTTTATCCTCACCTGATTGATCTGCGTCTCCAGTTTCCTTACCTTCGCTTCAAATTCCTTCTGGGAGATCTTCACGCTTTGTAAATTGGACTGATAGGAGGCTTCGGCATCTTTTAACTCCTGACTGTCATGCTCCAGGTCCGTCTTGAGCTCCTGAAGCTCCCGGGCCAGCGACCCCGCGAGCTCTGCGTTCCCCGCTTTGTAATTCGCCATAATCCTCTGCTCCAGGACCTTTGCCTTCTGGGTCTTCGAGTTAATCTGAAGTTTCAAACGCTCGGCGATTCCCGCGATGCGTGCGAGTGCCTGATTGTATTGGACCATCTTTTCCCGAAATTCCTGTTTCGACGCCTCGAACAGGACTTCGGGATTCTGCTCCTCAAGTCCGCTGATAAAAAGGCTCACGAAACCTTTAAAAAAACGGCTCAGACGCGCGAAAAGCCCCATAAACACCCCCTCATTTTTTATTTTTATTACC
>CAZGCC010000022.1:4436-6318 GCA_964524195.1 uncultured bacterium
TTTATTACCGGGAGTCACCTGCCCCACGCTGATCAGGGAACCCGAAGTAAGTAATCCCACCACTTTAAGAAGTTCTTCTTCCGTGCCGGTCTTTTTTGCGATCCATTCCGCAAACAGCTCCTGGTCCCGAAGCTGCGAGGATTCTAACCGTTCGACACTTTTATTACAATCTTCGATCTGCTGTTTAAGGCTTTCAATCTGGCCCTCGCGACTCGCAACCCGCGCTTGAAGCTTGCTATAAACAAACCGCTCATAATCGTCCAAAGCCTTGTCCCGGCTGATGGCATCCTTGATGATCTCGTGCGTCGCAACGTTGTTCTTGGCGAAGATCTCTTTTAGAACCTTTTTCGCCTTGTCAGACCCCGGGTCCTTGATCGATTCCGCTGCCAAGGCCTGTAGCACTTTATCCACGTCCCAGCCACTGGGGGGCGGCGCGAGCTTGAACAACTCGTATATTTTACTCACGGAAACATTTAATTCCGGAGCGCTCTCAGGATCATCGAATTTCCCTCCTTGAGTGGCGATAAGTTGCGGCAAGGAGACAACCGTGGTCGCGCCGGAAACAGACTCTTTTTGCCCAGCTTCCGCCTCATCGATGATCTGGATCAATTTCGCGTTCGCGGCGACTTGCTTTAGAAAGTTCAAAACTTTCATGATCTCTCCCGTTCAGACAAAACGTTTTAAAGCTTCGATTTTATTTTCAATCTCCTCGGGAGAAAAACTCGCGTATTCCCGTGGTAAAAACTGTCCGTACATTCCCGAACAGCCACAAGATCCATGTATTCCAATTTACGGGTATTAGCGTTCGCCTTGACTTCCTTGATCACGCCGCCCAGGATCTCCGGCAGGGAACGTTTCGGCTCTTTTTCCAGCTCCAGGACTCTTAATGCCCGGACCATGATCCCCTCAATTTCGTTGCCGCTGTAAACCGCGCCTTTCGGTAAATGGGGGATGTCCTTCGGGTCCATCGGATATTTCAATTTCTTCGAGATCCCCAGAAACAGGTCCCGGTATTCCTTCTCGGTCTGGGGCGGGAAAAGTGGAAAATGCACGTCCAACCGGCCGGGCCGCTTAAGATCCACTTCCAGAAGATCGGGGCGCGATGTCGCAAAAACCCAGATGATCTTCCCACGATTCTTGGTCTCGGACATTTCTTTTGCAAGCATGGCATAGATCCGACCGGACAAACCGCTATCAGTAGAACCAGAGTCACGCTTGCCGGTGATCTGGTCCGCTTCATCCACAAAAACAACGACCTGACCCAGCGCATACAATATTGAAAAGATCTTTTCCAGATTGCTTTCTGTCGTCCCCACCCATTTGTCGCGGAAATTTTTCAGCACGACGCAGGGGATTCCGAGCTCACCCGCCCAGCATTGCACCAGAAACGTTTTCCCCGTTCCGATCCTGCCGGCAATCAGATAGCCCATCGGCAGCGCATGGATCTTCCCCGTCCGGAGGAGCTCTGCATCCTGGCGCAACCACGCTTTGATAGGCTCATGCCCCGCCACCATGTCCAGGTTGTAGGTGGATTCATAGAACTCAAGCAGGCCTTGGCATTCTTTCTCGATCACATCCTTCTTCCTTTTTCTGAGGAAATCCTGCTTGATGCGGTAATTGTTCTTTAAAGCGAAGGAGATAATGTTTTTGGCCGCAACACAGCTGAGTCCCGTCAGGTATTTCGCCAATACATCCAAGCCCACATCGCTCTGCTTTTCCAACTCTTGGAAAGTCGTCGCCGACAGCCACTTCATATAATCCAGCATCTCTTCTTCGGAAGGCAGCTTAATCTCGATCTTCGCTGTATGGGAATTCTCGGCAATCAAACGGTTCACATCATTCAGTTTTTCCGTCACAAGAAAGGTCGCGATATTGCTTTCCA
>CAZGCC010000022.1:6328-21025 GCA_964524195.1 uncultured bacterium
ATCATTGGCCCAGTTCAGGATATTCACGACGTGGGAGCCGAGCTCGCTGGCGAACTGCAGGGATTCCCCGCTAGGAACGATAAATTGTGCAAAATCGATGATGACGGCGATTTTGCGCCTGTTTGGTTCCGCCTTCCGGGCGCCGATTGCCTGGAGATTGAGGGCCCGGAGAAGATAAGTATCAATCAGCTTGAGCGCTTTCGATGGATCGCGCGTGTTCACGTCCAGACCACTCCCGGAGCCTAGCTGTGCCAGCCATTCGCTCCACTCCTTATCTCCCTGAGTGACCCGTATGCCGTTTCCACGGTCATAAAAGATCACCGTGTCATATTTCTCAAGCATCACATGCTCTAAAAAATCCTTGAGAGATAGGAACCGAGATGTCGTCTCGCTTTCCTTATAATGGACTACATCAAAAATATTGCCGTAAATCAGAAATTGGCTCACAGCATTCGAGCAGAAAAACTCTTTGAGTTCTTGCGCCCAAGCTGGGATATTCTGAAGGGACATAGCTATTGATTTTCCAGAGTTGGTTTCTGTTGAGACAAAATGTTCGGCGAACCTTCCAGCATTTTTTCTACGGACCCGAAAAGGCTTTCCTGTTCCTTGAGCCACTCCCCGGTCCGGCTCAGGCTGGTGCTTACTAAATCGATCCGATTTGCAATTCCTTGAGAGTCTTTACTCACGACCGCCTGCTCCCGTATTAATTCTACCTGCTGCTCGATCCTTTCCAACTCGGAATCTACATACGCCAGACGCTGCTTCGCCTCCGCAAGCGTCTGAAGCCTCATTTTCAAGATATCGCGTTTGCTTTCCAAGGATTTCTTGAGGTCGTCAGCCGTCCCTTCTTTCCGGATTTGCGCCTCGAGCTTCTGGATCTTTGTTTCAAAATCGACGCTGGTCACACCCCCCTGCATCATGTTCGTGACCGCCTGCTTTGTTACGAGGAGTTGCAAAAAGATCCAGACAAGTCCGTTCAGGCTCTGGCTGTGCTGTTGGAGGATTTCGAGCGGCAGGGACAACTGGGTTAAATAGAATTCGATGACCAAATCGCAGCGACTTTTAAGTTCGGAAAAGCGCTCGCTATCTTCCGGCCTGAGTTGACCGATCAGTTTGTCGGTCCGCTGCTTCCACGCCAGGTTTTCCTTGGCGAGTAATTGATTCCGCATTTTATTCTGGACATGATTCTGGAAGCGTGGATTTGTCGCGAGGGTAAAAAGATACGCAATCTCTGTCCCCGCGCCGATCAGCAAGAACCCCGGATTAACCAGAGCTCCGAGAAAAGCGAAAGGCGCCATGATCATCCAGGATGGGCTTATGAACATCCCAAGATGCCGTGCAAAGAACGCCTCGCGTAGATATTTCGGAAGTCCTAGACTCATAGTATTGGATTATCGGCTTCTTTAAGTAGTTTTTTAATCTTTAATCGGAGCCTTTGCCTCTTTTGCCATTCGGTGCTTTCAAGTTAGAGTTTATGCTTTTGGGCAAATTCCGATTTACCCTTTAGTCCTGTGCAAAAAACGCTATATTATGCCATGAAACGCCTTTGTCGAAGGGGCTAATTTATCATGCGTTACTTTAAAGGATGACTTATTGTGAGAGTGCCGATACCAGACCCCGACGATTTTCGGTATAAGAAAAAGAATCCGCATTTTTCCGAGCGAGAAAAATACAAGCTCGCGTGCGATGCTCTAGTCTCAGGTAGCCTCAAGCCAGGTGCAGCTTGTAATGACCTCATCCTGTCGGGAACAAAAAAAGCCACCGGGAGATAACCTCTCGATGGCTTGGCAAATTGCGAAGAATGTTAGATTTTACGACAAAGCAAAAGCGGAGGGTTTGGGGCCCTCCGCTTTGACTTTCACTTCTTCTTGCGTCAGCTCCCACGAAACTTTGCGGGCGCTGATTCTTATTTTGTGGGTCCCGAACCGGACCATTCTTACCTCCATTGGAACAGACAACCAGAGATAGAACGCCGTTCTAGACCCGTGAATGGCTCCCCCGCCTGGGATCGAACCAGGGACACTGCGGTTACGGTCTGACTTCGGTTACCCGAAGAGTCGGACTTTCTCTTTGCCATATCCAAAACTCAAGGACTTAGGCAGCAGGTGTAAAGTCTCTGCACTTGCCTTCGCGCCCATTGCGCGAAGACGGTTTCGGCATAATTTTGACAATCATGTCCGATCCGCCCCCTCATCAATGAACGCAATGCTAGCTCAGGATTGCCCCCGCTGTTTCGTTTTGCTTCGCAAAGCGAAACAAAACGACGGGGGTTTCCCTGACTTAGCCTGCTTGTCACCCTGAGGTTTCCCTCAGGGGCTGCTAACTTTGAGCGTGCTACGCTCACTCGTGCACAGCCGCATGCTCTACCAGCTGAGCTACAGGGGATCGAAACATGTTAAAGAGCGGTCCCAACTGCACTTGGGAGCCCTAATTATAAAGATTGCGGGTTCGGGGTCAATGAGTGTTTTTGGCTCAGGAGCGGCCAGGCTGCCCGGCTTCGACGAGGCCGGCCGCTTGGGTCAATTCTTCAAGAATCTCTCTTGTTTCCTCAGGGGTCAGGAGGAGAAGATTCCCCGGATTGAATAACCCGCCTTGGGAAAAAGACCGCTTATGGTAGAAGATCTTCCCTTTCACCAAGCGCGTATGGGGAGTTGGCCGAGGATAATCCACAAGAAACCATCCCTGTTTGGGCAGGGCAACTTTCGGTTCGATCCAGATATTGTAGTCGGAATTGGACCGCTCGCTGCTCATGCGATAGAAGTAACCGACCCGTCTACCCTGATAAGAACCTTCGAGATCAAAGTGAATGCCGAAGAACCGGGGCTTTGTAACGGACGCCTGGAGCAAAGGCTCGATCATCGAACGGTTGGAGTGAGCATTTTGGATCTGCCGGTGATAAGAATAAATGAGCAGACAAAACGCGCCAACGACCGCCAGCAACATTAAAAAATTACTCGGGCACATGACGGGATTATATCGGATTTCCCAAAGCTCCAGAAACTGATTTTACCCTTTGATTTGGAGCCCTTAGCTGATATATTTCCACCCTGTCGTTCATCATGCATTAACTTAAATATCAGGAGGTCTCTTCCATGTATAAACTTGTTTTGATCCGCCACGGAGAAAGCATCTGGAACAAGGAGAACCGGTTCACGGGCTGGTATGATGTGGACCTTTCGGAAAAAGGCCTCGGTGAAGCCAAGGCCGGCGGCGAGCTTCTAAAAAAAGAAGGTTACACCTTTGATATCGCCTTTACTTCGGTCCTTAAACGCGCGATCCGCACGCTCTGGATCGTGCTCGACCAGATGGATCTTATGTGGATCCCGGTCATCCGGGATTGGCGGCTGAACGAGCGGCATTACGGTTCACTTCAGGGACTCAATAAATCCGAAACCGCGGCCAAGTACGGCGACGAACAGGTCAAGATCTGGCGCCGCAGCTACGATGTTCCCCCGCCGGCTCTTGAGGAATCGGATCCCCGTAACCCGGCCAAAGACCCGCGCTACGCGTCTTTCAGAAAAAGCGATCTTCCGCTCACGGAATGTCTCAAAGACACCGTCGCGCGCGTCCTTCCTTTCTGGCATGATGTTGTCTCTCCCATGATCCGGAACGGGAAAAAAGTCCTCATCGCCGCGCATGGCAACAGCCTTCGCGCGCTTGTCAAATATCTGGATAATATCTCTGAAGAGGAAATTCTTGGGATGAACATTCCGACCGGCATCCCGCTCGTTTACGAGCTGGATAAGGACCTGAAGCCGATCAAGCATTACTATCTGGGCGATCCCGAAAAGATCAAAGCGGCCATGGATGCCGTAGCGAACCAGGGCAAAGCCAAGAAATAATCGATCCGTTCAAACAAAAAAAGGCCTGCTCTTTCGGATCAGGCCTTTTTGCTTTCGCGGTCAAAGATCAATAAATCCGTTCTTCTTTCCTTAGAAGAAATTTAAAAACATCTTCCGAGAGGAATTTCCCGCGATCCGTTAGCCGCACTCTATCCCGGACGATCTCCATGAGCCCTTCCGCGCAAAGAGTTTTAAATCTTTCCTTAAGTGCCGGATAGATCCTCGGAAATTCCAAAGGCACCACGCCTTCGCATAGCCGGAGCCCCGTCACCAAAGTCTCGGTCTCCTTTTCCTCCTCGGAAAGCTTATCTTCAATATCATTTTGCCACTGCCCGGCTTCGCATTTTTCAAGATACCGGTCCAATCCCAAAGCGAATTGGGACCGCACCCCGTTCTGATAGGTAAAGGCCCCGGGGCCAAGGCCCCGGTATTCCTGATTACGCCAATAGATCAGATTATGTTGCGAGGCCAGACCCGGTTTCGCGAAATTCGAGATCTCATAATGCTCATAGCCCGCTCCGGTAAGCATTTTGATCGCGCTTTCATACATCCGCGCATGCTCCTCTTCTCCGGGTAAGCCGAGCTTTCCAGCTTCCTCCAGATCTCCAAAGGGGGTTTCTTCGTGGACTTCGAGATCGTAAAGAGAGATCTGCGCGGCCTCGAGCTCGACACATTGCCGCAGGGAATCCTGAAAATCCGGAACGGTTTGACCCGGCAACCGCAGCATGAGATCCAGGCTGATGTTACGGATCCCCGCGCGCCAGATCCCCGCGACCGTTCCGGCAATGTCCCGGACGGTATGCCGGCGACCCATTTTTTTAAGGAGCTCCTCCTGAAACGCTTGGCATCCCAGACTGACCCGGTTCACTCCCAGGGAATGGTAAACAGCGAATTTTTCATCTTCCCCGTCTCCCGGATTGAATTCGCAGGTAAATTCATATCCTTTTTTGAATTCAAACGAAGAACGGACCTCTGAGATCAAACTCTTTATCTCCGGAAGGGTCAGGCAGGAAGGCGTCCCTCCGCCCAGATAAAGCGTATCGAATGAAAGAAGACCCAACCGTTCGCGGATATTTTTTATTTCAGCCGAGAGAGCCTTGAAGAACCTCCCCCGTGAGGCAGAGGTATGCCCGGCGGTGGTCACAAAATTACAGTAATGACACCGTGTTTTACAAAAAGGGATATGGATGTAGAGGCCGCGCATGACGGAATTATAAACTAAATCGCCTTTAGCCCCTAGAATATAGCTCATAGCCCGTAGGTCATAGGCTAAAAGCTATCGGCTATAGGCTCTAGTCTGAAGTTGGCACGAGTATTGCATTATTTTAGGAAAATTTCGATATAATGAGACCCTCTAAGGAGTTTTCATGCCCAAGATCAACGAGAAGCTAGAAGAAATCCTGGAAAAAAGAGAATTCGTTTCGATCGCGACCGTCGGTCTTGATGGCCAGCCGAATTCCGTTCCGAAGTTCCTTTTCCGGGGTAAAGGAAGCTTCCTCTATCTTCTGGACTATGTCGCGGGGAAAACCGTTACGAACCTCCGCGAAAACCCAAAGGCCTCGGTCTCCTTCATGGACCTTGATTCGTTGGAAGCCTACCGGTTCAACGGCACCGCGAAGATCCTTGAGCGGGGCCCCGTCTTTGATGCCGTCTTGAAAGGCTGGAACGAGAAGCTGGTGCAACTCTCCACCGACCGCGTGATCGAAGCCGTCCGGACCGGAAAAAGACGCGGACATTATGAGATGGAAATGACGGAGCACCTGGCCGTGATCAAGGTAAGGATCGAAACCGTGATCAAGATCGGCCGCAAAGGGGATGTCTGGAAAGAGACAGAATGATCTTTTTTTGCTACAATGAACACCGTTGTGCGCCTCTCCCGCGTATGACGAGGCATTCCTCGATCCCCTCGTAAGCGGCCGCAAGGTTTCCCGAAACGAAACCCCATTTTGACGCACAGGCATCTTTTCTCCCGAACTTTGAAAAGGAGTCATTTGTGTTATGTTGAAACCTAAATTGTTTACCACGCTTAAAACTTATTCCTGGTCCCAATTCCGGGCCGACGGCATCGCCGGGCTCATCGTAGGGGTGGTCGCCTTTCCTCTCGCGATCGCTTTTGCGATCGCCTCCGGAGTTTCCCCTGACAAAGGTCTTGTTACCGCGATCATCGCCGGGCTCATTATCTCGGGTCTTGGCGGGAGCCGCGTCCAGATCGGCGGACCGACCGGCGCTTTTGTGGTCATCGTTTACAGCGTGATCCAGAAATTCGGCATGGACGGACTTCTCGTCGCAACCCTCATGGCCGGGATGATCCTTGTGGCGATGGGCGTGTTCCGTTTCGGCTCGATCATCAAGTTCATCCCTTATCCGGTCATTGTCGGGTTCACAAGCGGGATCGCGGTTATTATTTTTTCTTCTCAAATGCGGGACCTTTTTGGGCTCACGATGCAGACGGTTCCCGCTCCTTTTATTGAAAAATGGAGTGCCTATGTTCACGCCTTCCACACGCTGGATTATTCCGCCCTCGGGGTCGGCCTCTTCTCCCTCGCGATCCTGATCCTCTGGAAAAAAGTCTCAAACCGTATCCCTGCGGCTTTGGTCGCAATCGTAGCGGCCACTTTGATCGCGCACTACCTGCGCATTCCTGTGGAAACGATCGGCAGCCGGTTCGGCGAGATCCCCCACACGCTTCCCCATCCGGTTCTTCCGGCGATCCAATGGAAAACACTTGGGATGCTTTTGCCGAGCACGATGACGATCGCGGTGCTTGCGGGCATGGAATCGCTCCTTTCCGCGGTCGTGGCGGACGGCATGATCGGCGGAAAACACCGACCCAATATGGAGCTTGTCGCGCAAGGGATCGCGAACATCGTTTCTCCGCTTTTTGGCGGTATTCCCGCCACCGGCGCCATCGCGCGGACAGCGACCAACGTTCACAACGGAGGCCGCACGCCGGTCGCAGGGCTCATCCACGCGCTCGTCATACTTATTATTATGTTCTTTTGCGGAAAATGGATCGCGTGGGTCCCGCTCTCCTGTCTTGCCGCGATCCTGATCGTGGTGGCATACAACATGAGTGAGCGAAAATCCTTCGCAATGATCCTGCGCAGTCCCAAAAGCGATGTCGCGGTACTTCTGGCTACTTTTTTTCTCACTGTTCTTGTGGATCTGACCGTCGCGATCCAGGTGGGGCTTTTCCTGGCCATGCTTCTTTTCATGCGGCGGATGGCGATCGTGACTAATGTGGGAAATGTCACAAACGAGCTGAATGATACGGATGAACCCGAAGATCCGAATGCTCTCAGCCAGCGCAAGGTCCCGCCCAAAACTGAAGTCTACGAGATCAACGGCCCTTTCTTTTTTGGAGCCTCTTATAAATTCATGGAAGCGATGAACGAGATCGGCGTGAAATCCAAGATCCGCATTATCCGTATGCGGAATGTCCATGTACTCGACGCCACGGGACTCCACACCCTGACTGCCGCCTATAAAACACTAAAGAAAAGTGGCATTGTTCTTATTATCGCGGATCTCCACGCTCAACCGCTTTTTGCCATGGAAAGATCGGGACTCCTGGATGAGATCGGGGAAAATAACATCTTCGGGAACATTGACGAGGCCCTGAATCGCGCCCGGGAGATCCTGGGGATTCCTAAGGTCCCGCGACCGGTTCCGTTCGTTCCCACTGTTGCGAGAGAAAAAAGCTGATCTCAACTTCCCTGGGGAACTTTCACAGGCCGCTTCTTGCCCTCTAAAACACGCGCAAGAAGCATGGAAACCACGGTATCGCCTGTGGAATTGACCATGGTGCCGGGAGGATCGACCAGCGTGCCAACCATGGCGATAAGAGGAAGCGCTTCGACAGGAAATCCGTAAAGCGTCACGATCATAAGCTCACCTAAAAATCCGCCGCCCGGAATGCCGCCCATGACCATCCCGGAAAGAAGCGCGATCCCGACTGCGATCGCGATTGTCTCAAAACCCTGGAACGGCATCCCGAAAAAAGAAAAAAGAAGAGCGATCTTGAGGATCGCTGCGAGGCAGGACCCATCCATGTGGATCGTCGCACCCATCGGGATCACGATGCGGCTGATATCTTTGGGGACACCGATCTTGTCGGCCGCTTCAAGGTTCGCGGGCACGGTCGCGAGACTGCTTCCGGTCCCCCAAGCGGTCAGGGCCGGGATGAGGATATTCCCCCAGAATTTCTTGAAACCTTCCCTGCCGCCGGCCAGAAATGCATAAATCGAAAATCCGATAAAAAAATAAAGAAGCGCGACTGGATAATAAAGCGCGACAACGCGGACATAAGAACCCAAAAGCTCCGGGCCCAGAGTTCCCACGAGATAGGCAAAATACGCGCCAAGCCCCACGGGCGCATAGAGCATGACAAGATGGATCACTTTCATCATGACTTTGTTCCCGGAAGCAAGAAAATGCGCGAAAGGTTTTCCGTCCTCTTTGGCAAGCGCCGTCCCAAGCCCCACGAACACGGCAAAAACGATCAGGGCCAGCATGTTCTGCTTGGAAAGAAGATGAGAAAAATCGGGAACGGTAAACGCGCTTATGAGCTGAGAAGCTGTTGCCGTTGAAGCGACATGCTCCGGCAGAGGAAGAAGCGAGTGGCCTGTAATCACAGGCGGGAATAACTTTACGCCAAAGATCATAAGCAAGGATGAGAGGATCCCCGTCGCGACAAAAATAAGGATCATCCATCCCAAGATCTTCCCAAGCCGTCCGAGGTCCGGCATCTCCGCGATCGCTGACGAGATCGAGAAAAAAACAAGCGGCACCACGACCGTAAAAAGAAGATTCAGGAAAATATCGCCCAACGGTTTTACGAAGGCGATCTTAGGACCCAAAAGGATCCCCAGACCCGCGCCGATCGAGATCGAAACGATCAAAAGGATCGAGAAAGAATAATTTTTAAGAAATCCGTTTTTCATATTCTCCCGGGAAACGGGGAACGGGGAACGGGGAACGGGGAACGAAAAAAGTTTGCGCTCCCCGTCCGCCGAGGGGCATTCCCCGGTCAGCGTTTTGTGCTGACACATTGTATTTGATTTCCCATTTAAAATCAGTAAGCTTCATTCCCATGGAACAAAATAAGCGAAAAGCCCTTCAACTCATCCTCCTCTTCGGTCTTGTAAGTCTTTTTGGAGACATTATTTACGAAGGGGCGAGAAGCGTCAACGGCCCCTATCTCAAAGTCCTCGGAGCGAACGCCCTCGTCGTCGGATTCATCGCAGGACTCGGGGAGTTCATGGGATATGGGATCCGTCTTTTGTCGGGCTATTTTTCGGACAAAACAAGATCCTACTGGTTCTTCACGATCGTGGGTTATGCGATGCTCATCAGCGTCCCGCTTCTAGCGCTTACCGGTTTCTGGAAGATCGCCGCGCTCCTGATCGTGATGGAACGGATCGGGAAAGCCCTCCGGAGCCCCGCCAAAGACACGATCCTCTCACAAGCCACCAAGCAGGTTGGCACAGGATTCGGGTTTGGCTTGAATGAAGCCATGGACCAGATCGGCGCGATCATCGGACCGCTTATCTTCACGGTCGCTTTCATGGGAGCCGCCCAGGCTGAAAAAAGCCTCCGGGATTATCAGTCCGCCTACCACCTTCTCTGGTTTCCTTTTTTCTTTCTCATGGCGTGCGTCCTGTTCGCTTACTGGAAGACCCCGAACCCTGAAGCGTTTGAAACCTCGGTCAGAAAGAACGAATCTGAGAAACTGCCGAAGATCTTCTGGCTCTACACTGCGTTCAGTTTTTTAGCGACCATGGGCTTCGTCAGTTTTGTTCTCATGGCCTATCATTTCAAATCGAAAGGCGTTCTTTCGGATGTACAGATCCCGCTCTTTTATGCCGTGGCGATGGGTGTTGACGGCGCGGCCGCGCTTGGGATTGGAAAAATTTATGACAGGATGAAGGAAAAACAAAATCACGAGTGGGCCGGAATCGGAACTCTTCTCATGATTCCTGTCCTCTCGGCCGTGATCCCGTTCCTTTGCTTTACCACGGTCCCCTGGATCGCGATCGTGAGCATCATCCTTTGGGGGATCGTTATGGCGGGTCATGAAACCATCATGAAATCCGCGATCGCGGACATCACGCCGCTTAAAAAACGCGGCACCGGTTACGGCATCCTGAATGTTGCCTATGGTCTTGCGATGCTTGTCGGCGGCGTAGCGATGGGATTCCTTTACGACCGCTCGCTTCCCGCGCTCATGATCGGTATCGCGGCGCTGGAGCTTATTTCTCTTCCTTTTTTCTTTGCGATGAAAAGAGAAGTGTCGCAAACAAGCCTATAGCTTGTAGCTAAGGGCTATCGACTGCAAGCTATAGGTTTCCTGCGGTGGTACAATATTCCCATGAGAAAGATCATCGCTGGGATCATCATCAGCCTCATTATATTTGGAATTGGTGCTCAAACCTCTCAGGAGAGTTTCGCGATGGCTAACAAACCGAAAAAGCAAACCGCCCCAAAATCCAGTCCTCAGTGCGCCCTGCCCCCGAGCGACGCAGAGCTCAAAAAACTGCTCAGCCCCGAACAATACGAAGTCATGCGTAAAAACGGCACCGAAGCCCCATTCCAGAACGAATATTGGGATAATAAAAAACCGGGGCTTTATGTCGACCGGATCACAGGTGAAGCGCTTTTCAGCTCGACGGATAAATTTGATTCCGGGACCGGTTGGCCAAGTTTTACGCAGCCGATCGACAAAGCCAGCATCATCGAAAGAAACGATATGAGCCAAGGCATGGCACGCACCGAAGCCCGATCAAAGAAAGGTGATTCTCATCTCGGTCACATCTTCCCCGACGGACCCAAACCTACCGGGCTCCGTTACTGTATCAATTCCGCCTCCCTCAAGTTCATCCCGCTCGAAACTATGGAAAAGGAAGGATACGGTCCGTATTTGGCGCTCTTTGGCCAAGAGACAAAAAAAATCGCGCCCATTCCCCCACAAAAAACGCAGGTCGCAACTTTTGCGGCAGGATGCTTTTGGGGCGTTGAATATGCTTTCAGGAAGGTCCCGGGAGTTCTAAAAACCACGGTGGGCTATACAGGAGGTCACACAAAGAGCCCAACTTATGAAGCGGTGTGTTCGCATTCCACAGGCCACGCAGAAGCCGTCCAAGTCGAGTTCGACCACGCGAAAATCTCTTATGAAAAGCTCCTGGAAACCTTCTGGAGCCTCCATGACCCGACAACCTTAAACCGTCAGGGACCTGACATTGGCGATCAGTACCGCTCGGCGATCTTCTACAATTCTCCGGAACAGGAAAAAGAGGCAAATGCTTTAAAGGAAAAGCTGGAGAGAGCGGGAAAGTTCAAGCGCCCGATCGTCACCGGGATCGAGCCTGCCAAAGAATTCTATAAGGCAGAAGATCATCACCAACAGTATTTCGAAAAGACAGGACAGCGACCCGTTTGTCACCTGCCGAAACACTGAATCAGTCTATAGCTAAAAAGCTATGTACCACAGACTATAAGCTATTGGCCAACAATCGTTGGCCCCTTTTTTCCTCCAGCGCTCCATACCCCCATAAGCACCGATTGGATGATGATCAGAAAGCCGATCGCCCAAACCGCATTACCGATCGCCAGATCCAGATCTAGCAGGCCGGCGCGGCCGAGGATGTAATGCCAGTCGTGGATCCCGCCTCCGACGAGCGGAAGCGCTTCGGCCCGCGCGTCTTTAATGTAGCGGGCAATATGAAAAAAATTCTGGCCGAACCAGGAAAAAATGACCCAGGCTGAGAAATCCTCGCCGCGCCTGAAAAAATGGATCGCAATTACGAGAGGCATCAGCAGCTGCATCAGAGTCCCGCCCCACATCCCAACATATTCCCCGAAGATCCCGAAAATGACATGGCCGCCTTCGTGAATGGCCAGGTTTGCGGAATTCACAACCCCGCAGCTTTCCGGAGAGAATCCTCCGTAAATGAAATAACCTCCTAAAAGAAGGATCAGGATCCGTTTTGCGAGGGTTTTCATGGTAAAAGCTCAGACGGGGATCTCGTTACAAACAACAGGCTCACGCAGTAATTGGGGCCAGGACTCCACCCAGCCGTTCTTATGCGAGGCATCCGGAACGGTCTTGATGCGAAAGCAGCGCTCGTCGCCCATTTGCTTCAGGAAAGATCCGACCACCTCAAAAGGAACGGTCTCATCATCGCCCCCCACAAAATGAAGCTGCGGCAAAGAAGCTATTTGAGGAGCAACTTCCATCGGGTCCAGGGAGCCTTCAAGAGGGCTCACCTCGTGATACCGGTTGACCAGTCCGGGATCAAGGTTCCCCGCGATCGTCCGGAGACTTGATATATCTGTCCGCCGCGCCGCCACCAGCACCGCCACCGCCGCGCCGCCGGAATATCCGATCAGATCCACGCCGGGAGCCTTGGCCTTTTCGACAAAATAAGAGACGGCCTGGTCCATCGACCGCACAACCTCCTCCGAAAAACGACCGTCGGTCCAATAGAACTCGTTGCATTTTGGATTTTGCGCGGACGGGGTGTACTGACACGGTCTTGCCAGATAAACGACATTCGGAGCAGGATCTTCCGCGGCAAGTGAAAGCATCATTGGTTCACGGGGCGTCGGATCTCCGGAAACGCGGTTACGCGTCACCCAGGCATAACCGTCTCCTTCTATATAGATATGGAGAGGCTTGCCCGGCTCTGTAAGGCGCTTGTAGGCAGTCAAGAGGAAGGTATCGGTCCTGACAATTTCTTTCTCAAAACCCGCTCCTGAAGCGATCCTGAAGGCCGTGGAAAGCCGTTCAGAAGCCGACGGCACGGTCAGACAGCCGCCCATCAAACAACAAGCCAGCGCAAGGATATAAACAGACCAAATCTTCATGGGGGTATTATAAAGCAAAAAGCCCGTACCGAAGTACGGGCTTTTTTTCAGAGTTTATTCTTTACCGCTTAGAAATCGTAGCGAACGGTACCATAATAGGTATTCGACATGAACTGGTCTTTCATCTCGATGTCCCAGTTCCCGGACACGGTCACATTGCCTTTGTTCAGGAACGCGAGTTCCGCGCCGAAGAGCATGCCGTTCTTGGCTGGCTTTGCGCCCCGGGTTTCAAAGGAAGGTCCGCCTCCCGCGAAACTTGCGGTCGTCTCGAAACGGTCACCGATATAGTCATAGAGCCACGCAGCCTTGACCGACGGAATGAAAGTTCCCATCTTTTCGGCAACCATCGGATACGCGAGCTTCATCCCGAGGGACTGCTCCAGCTGATGGAACCCTTCGCCGTCCACCCTCAGGTTCAATGCATCCGCTCCCTTTTCCTTGTACTTGTTCATGTAGAGAAAGTTGTAACCCAAGCCCGCAAAAGGCGTCACTTCAAGCGCTTTCGTATCCTCGAAGGTGAAGGTATAACCGCCTTCAAAATTCGTGGAATACTGCTGCGAATAATGGTCCGCTTTCGCGACCCGCTTGGTCGCAGGCGTCAACCAGATCTCGCGGCGGCTGTCATAATTATTCTGCGTGAAAGCCACCATGCCGTCCACATACCAGAAATCCTGACCCTGATTACGGACCGCTGCTCTGGAATTTTTTCCCTCTTTCCGGGCGTCGCAAAGGTCGAGCGAATCATAGCTGCCGTAAAGAGTCGCCTGCCAGCTATTAATATCATCTGAAGGACTTCCCGGCTGTTTGGAATTCACACGCGCCCAGCTGTAACTGCCCGCGAGGCCCGCGCGAAAATGTTTGTCGATCAAACGGTCCACGCCAATCGTCGTCCCGAAGAGATTCGCCTTGTAGCCTTCGATCCCCTTCCGCTCGTCCTGCTTCATGTGGCTCCCAAGCCCCTGGACCCAGACTCCAACGCCATTCATCGTTTCCCCGGATGAAACGCCTGATCCCGCGGACCCGCTTGTTCGCGCACCGCCAAGGCGGTTACTGATCATCGTGAACGAATTGGTTGTCGCCGCACGACTCGCTTCCGCCGCTCCGGAGCTCACATCCGGGACCATGGTCGAAATCGCCGTATTGATCTCAGCCGCGGAACCCATACCATCGAGCGTGGCCAAAACTGTGGCCATATCTCCAGTCGCTCCGTCCTTCCCAGCTTGTTCCAGCGCCGACGCCGCCGCACCCGTGTTCCCACCCGTCGTAGCATTGGTATACGAATTTGCGCGAGTTGCCGTGAGAATCAAGTCGCGACTGGCTGCATCTGTACCAGCGGTAAATGAAAGGACAAAACTGTTATCCGTGACTGTATTGCCGCCGGCAACACCCGCTCCAGCTGCGCCATCGATAACAAGGAATGTCGTGCCCCCCGCAACATAACTCGACCCGATAACATTCACAGTAATGTCTACATCTGCTGGCAATGTTAAAGTCCCTGAGACGGTCGCCTTCCCAAAGCTTAGCGTTGCGGTATTAAGGTCGAGGTTAAGATCCGAATCCGCACCAAATGTCATATTGCCAGTATGGGTAAGCGTATATCCCTGGAAGTTGATAGCCGCATTTGCCGCCGCAGCCGTTGCCAATGTTCCCTCGGTGGTGATATTGCCGGTAAGCCTAAGAGCGGCATTATTCGCAATATCGATCGTGGTCGCCGCGATATTAAACGCGGAACTGACAGTGCCGCCGTTGATATTCACATCGAAAAGCTCGTTAGCACCAACAACCCCTAACGCGCCTCCCAACGTTGAAGCCCCAGCATAGGTCACCACGCCTTGGCCCGCCGCGTTCGCGGTCACTGCGCCAACAAGGTTAGCGCCATCGGCCACTGTAACGGTCGCGCCGGCAGCATTCAAGGCAACAGCGCCCGTTAGGTTCGCATCAAGATCCAAGGTGCCTGTGCTTGAAATGGTGGTCGTTGTAATCGCTGAAG
>CAZGCC010000023.1:0-17177 GCA_964524195.1 uncultured bacterium
TTTTCTCGCGTTCGATCGTGGAGGAATCTGAATCCCCATACGCATGCCCCGGAAAAACTTTCAAGGACCCCTCCAGAGAGGCCAGGCGCTTGAGGCTTTGCATCAGGGTTTTGTCATCGCCTCCCGGAAGATCACAACGACCGCAAGCTCCTACAAAAAGCGTATCCCCCGTCACAAGTCTGTTTCCTACCTGAATGCATTGCGCTCCTTCAGTGTGACCGGGGGTATGAAGAAACGACAACTCAATATTCCCGACCTTAAGCTTGAAGCCTTCTTTTGTTTCAATGATATGTTCGCGGAAATTTTTGAGGAACTTCGCTTCATTCTCATGAACGAAGATCTTGCCGTTCGTCTTTTCGATCAGATTTTGGACGCCGTTGCAGTGGTCAAAATGGGTATGGGTCAGGATCCCCGCGACAACTTTCATCCCGTCTTTTTCAGCCTGCTTTAGAACAGAATCGACATCCCACGCCGGATCTACCATGGCGCATTCTTTGGCGCTTTTATCCCCGATCAGATAGACAAAATTCCCCATGTATCCCACGGGGATCTGCTTGAAATAAAGGTTCTTATCCTCCACAGCAACAACAGTCCTTCTTTTTTGTGCTTTCGTAGTAGATCACTTCAAGCTTCGGATTGTCCTGAAGCGAGAGCCTCTTCTTTTCAACAAAAAAAGACGGGATCTCCGCGTAATAGACATCGCCTTCATAATCGGCATAGATGCGGGTGAGATAGATCGCGTCGACCCGGTCGATCGTGGTCCTGTAAAGTTGCGCGCCTCCAATGATAAAGGAGTGTTCGGTCCTGACATTTTTTAAAGCTTCGTCCACGGTGGAAAAGAAAGTCTGCCCGGGGTACGGTTTTGAGCCCGTGTGATCAAGAATAAAGTTCGTCCGGCCTGGCAACGCCTTGCAGCCAAGGCTTTCGAAGGTCTTAAGCCCCATGATCACGGTCTGACCGGTCGTGGTAGCCTTGAAATGCTGAAGGTCTTTGGAAAAATGCCACGGAAGCTTGTTGGCCGTCCCGATAACACGATTATTCGCCACTGCAACAATGTGAAAAAGCATGATAGAACCTCCGAGACTGAAGACCGGAGACTGGAGACTGGAGACTGGAGCTTTCCGCTCTGGCCTGGGGTCTGTAGTCTGGGGTCTGATTTAAACCGCAACCGGGGCCTTGATCGCCGGGTGCGGGTCATAATTTTCGAGCGTGAAATCTTCGTATTGAAAATCAAAAATATCTTGGGCCTTCGGGTTCAGGATCATCCGGGGTAGGGCCTTCGGCTCCCGGCTCAATTGCAGTTTCACCTGTTCCAGATGGTTCAGATAGATATGCACATCCCCAAAAGTGTGGATGAATTCCCCCGGCTGTAATCCGGTCACTTGCGCCATCATCAGAGTCAAAAGAGCGTATGAGGCGATATTGAACGGCACGCCCAGAAAAACATCGGCGCTTCGCTGATAAAGCTGGCAGGAAAGCTTTCCGTTCAGAACATAGAACTGGAAGAACGCGTGACACGGCGGAAGCGCCATCTTTTCGATCTCTCCGACATTCCAAGCATTCACGATGATGCGCCGGCTATCGGGGGTTTTTTTGATCAGCTCCACAGCTTGCGCGATCTGGTCCACAACGGTCCCGTCGGGGCGTTGCCACGCGCGCCATTGGGCTCCATAAACCGGGCCAAGATCCCCGTTCTTATCAGCCCATTCATCCCAGATGGTCACGCCATGATCTTTAAGGAACCGAATATTCGTATCGCCCCGGAGCAGCCAAAGAAGCTCGTAGATTACGGCTTTGGTATAGACCTTTTTGGTGGTAAGAAGCGGAAACCCCTGGGCAAGGTCAAAACGCATCTGATAACCGAAAGTGCTGATCGTTCCGGTACCGGTCCGGTCTCTTTTCTCGGTTCCTTGATCCAGAATATACCTTAAAAGATCGAGGTACGGTTTCATGCAGTTTCCTGGACTTCGTTATCCGGCGCCATCTCTTTGACAAAATGAGTATCATCCACGCTCAGGTCCTCAAAGAAAGGGCTTTGAAGCGCAAAGATCGTGGGGTCTCCCGCGCGACTAACAAAACGGCGACCTTCTTTTTCGTCTTCAACCCCCGCATTCAGGATCGTTTTCTTAGTCCCTTCCGTTACGGCTAACTGCCAGAAGGGTTTTTCAAGTCCGTATTCTTTTCCGAGAGGGTCCATGACCTTTTCGGCCCGAAGGCTGTTCATCACCGCGATGAATCTCGATACTTTCGCGGGGTCAAGCGGAAAGGTCATTTCTTTGCTTAAAAATTTCCAGGAACTTTGCGCCGGATCTTTGGGATCGATCTTGCGCTCTAACCCCGCAACCATGAACTTCGTATCTTTCTTCATCTGAAAAACCGTGATCCGGGTCACTTTTTCAGAATCCAACTTGAAAAGGCGAAGGTCCGCCCAGAAACCGCTGGAAGGCACCGCCGGCTCCGCATCATCGTTCATCCCCAAGATCTCCACCATGTCCAGGTCCACCAAATAAACCTCTTCACTTGAAGGCCTGCGAATAAAAAATCCGGTACTCCCCGCCTGTTTTGTTCCGATCAAAATTTCGAAAGTCGGGTTTTCTTTTGATTCAAAAAGCTTCATTGAAAAAGCTTCCTTCTCATCGATCCCGAAATCCGGGAAAAGCTCTTTCCCTGTCCCGCGAAGTTCCCCTCGAACTGTATGAAGTTTTTTGAGGAACCCTTCGATCTTCGCGGGATCCGCGGGAACGCTCCAAAGGCTTTTGACTTTCCATACACCCTTTTCTTTCACAAGTTCTGCGGACACGGTTTGAAGATCCTGATCTGTCGAGGGCTGAGTGAGATCCGCCTGGATTCTTGGGCGTTCGATCAGGATCCGTTCGATCTTGGAAGGATCAAATTCCGCGAGAACAACGCCTTCTCCCTGGGCTGGCAAGGCGGTGTCTTGCGTGGACCGGACCCAGGATTTTACAAGGATGCCGAACGCCAAAACACCGAGAATAATGCCCAGGATCAGAATCTTTTTTTTATCCATAAGAGTGGCCGGCAGAGACAGCGCCTTCTCAAGATCGGCCCTTAAGCTGCGGTTAAATTTTTCAAATAATTCCGTTTTACCTGACGCCGGAGATAAGCCCGTCCAAACCCAATCAGGGCGATCATCAACGGCATCAGGAACATCACAAAAAGCCGCCACGCCACCTTCTCTGGAGCGGAGACCTTCGGGATCGCACGGCTTACCTGCCCTTTGGAGCGAACTCCGATCAGTGCATCGCCAAGCGTCAGAACATCCACGGCATTCAGAAAAAACCCCAGATGTCCTCCGCTCTGCACCAGCTGCTTCTGAAATGGCGTCGCGGCGCCGATCAAGAGCAGCTTGCCAGGTTTCATTTCGAAAGGTTGAGAGATCTGGGGCACCGCATCCGCAGGGGTTTCTTCAGGGTTCCATCCCGGAATTTTTTGACCCTTGAACGAATCCTTAAACGAACCTTCGGCCAACACCGCCAAAGGGAAAGGACCCGGAACACTTTTTTCACCGCGCTCCAGTTCCTCAAGCGTCAAGGTTCCCGGCTTAAACGGAACGGTCCAGGACCTTTTGCTGGAATGAAGCAACGGCTGCACTTTAAGCCCCTGCTCCCCAACCTTCTTTGCATCGATCTGAAGCGCGCTCCCCCAAAGATAAAAAAATGCGGGGAGACGGGAAGTGATGGAAACCTGGTTATTCATCTCGGCATCCGTCAGAAGGATCTGGACTGGAAGTTTGATCGGGATGGCCACTCCCGGAACTCCCCCGCGACCTCCCATGGTCAGCATGAGCGCTTCGTTTTGATCATCTGAAAGGATCTGAGTATCCACCTCAAATCCCCAGGGAGAGAGAAGATCGTTGACCTGAGGATCTTTCTCGCTAGGCACCAGAAGGATCGAGCTGGCCTTCCCGGGCTTGTAATTGAATTCGTAATTCTGAACAGCCATGAGCAAGGAGCCGCCCTGACACAGGAACCGGGCTATTTCGTATTTTTGCCGTTCTTTCAAATGTCCCGGCTCCACGATAGCCAGCGTCTTCGTTCCTTCGGGAATCCCTGTTTTCTCATCAAGTGAAATCCGCGAAACCGGATAACCTTCGCCCTCAAGGCCGGCCTGCAGGTATTCATAAGGATCATCTCGATAACTCGGAGGGATCTGGCCGCCGAGTTGCTGGAGCAACATCATCAAGTTAGGGTCCACGGACCGTTCCTGATAGGGCGCCATCAATGCGACTTTCGGGATCGACGGAAGGGTCATCCGGTAAAGCTTTGAAATGATGGCGTATTCCAGATCGCCCAGATTCCCGGGATGGATCTGAGGAAGGATCTCTTCAGGTTTTTCCTTGTAGGAGATCGTCAACCCGGAATAAACGAGCCGGACGCCCAGTTCATCGGACTGGATGGATTCCACCTGAAAAGGCTGGACGCCTTTTTTGGAAAGCTGCTCCTCCAGTGTATCCTCTTTTTGAGTGCCTTCGACCGCGGTAGCGGCATCCATGTGAAAGATCTTATATTGAAAGCGGCCTTCGGAGGCGGCACGAAGCTCTTCAAGCTTGTCGCGAACATCCTGCTCCAGTGTTTTCATGGCGGTCGGCATCTTATCCGTCGAAGAAATATAGAATTTCACCATCGCCGGGGATTGAAGACTTCGAAGGATCTTTTGAGTCGCAGGCGAGATCGTGTAGGCCCGGCCTTCGCTCATATCAAATCGTCCGAGCGGGATCCCGGCCACAAACCAGTTACTGAGAAGAAAGATCCCCGCTGAAATGATCGCAGCAGTTGTAAAGATCGAAGTCGCTTTCGGACGCATGCGTCCCTCGAGCCAAAACCCGTTCAGCACCAAAGCGACGGCACTCCCGACCACAAAATAGAGTCCATCTCGGTTATCGATCACGCCTTTGGCGAACGCGACATAATGATCCGCAGCTCCGAGAAAATGCCGGAGAAAAGTCCCGAGCCCCGCGATCCAACCGTCAAGGGAAGCCGCCACAAATTCAGTGCCCGCAAGATAAAGTCCAAAGCAGATCATCATTGAAAGAATGAACGCGACGATCTGATCGCGGCAAAAACCCGAGACAAGCGTCCCTATCGCGAGAAAAAATCCGCCCAGGAACGCCGCGCCGATATAGCCGCTCACGATCACGCCGGCATCCGGACGACCCAGGACGGCCAGCATCACCGGAATGGGAAAGGTGCAAGCCAGGGTGATGAGATAAAAAAGGAAGCCGGCTAAAAATTTACCGAGCACGAGTTCCTGCGCTCTCATGGGAAAAGTCAGAAGAAGTTCCTGGGTATTCCCCCGTCTTTCTTCGGCCCAAAGGCGCATCGAGACCGCCGGCAAAAAGACGCAGAGGAAGAACGGAAGTGTGTAGAAAAACGCGCGCATGTCCGCCCGCCCGATCAGGAAGAATTGCGTCATGAAAAGCCCGCCGTTCAGCAGCGTAAAGATGATCATAAAAATATAGGCGATCGCGGAATTGAAATAGGAGGCCATCTCCCGGCTGAGGATTATCCAGAGGTTCGGACTTTTTTTCATACTTCCACCCCCTTCACGGGCGTCAGAAGACCGATAAAGATCTCTTCAAGGCTCAGGTCGCCGGGAGCTTTTCCGGAATTCAAGACTTTCTCCGCCAGTTCCCGCTTCGTTCCCTGCGCCACAAGTTTTCCCTCGTTAATAATCACGATCCGGTCGGCCAGGGCTTCGACTTCTTGCAGGATATGGGTTGAAAAAATAACCGTTTTTTCCTGGGCGAGACTTTTCACAAGCTTGCGGATCCCGATGATCTGGATCGGATCAAGCCCGGAAGTCGGTTCATCCAGGATCAGGACTTTGGGATCGTGGATCAAAGCCTGCGCAAGGCCGACCCGCTGGCCGTAACCTTTGGAAAGCTCGCCTAAAAGATGCTTCCAGACAGGTTTAAGCTGACAAGCTTCCCGGACCCAATCCATCCGTTCCGTAAGCCGGGCGCTTTCCAACCCGCGCGACCGTCCCACAAAGGTCAGATACTCATCCACCCGCATATCCCCATAGAGAGGAACCGTCTCGGGAAGATATCCGAGGCTTTTGCGAACTTCGATCGGATCTTCCAGAATATCAAAGCCGTTGACTTTCGCGGTGCCGGAGGAAGGATAGAGATAGGTGGTAAGGATTCTCATGGCCGTCGTTTTCCCGGCTCCGTTCGGACCGAGAAGCCCCAGAACTTCGCCCGGATTTGCCTGAAAAGAAACGCCGTCTAAGGCCACGATGGGGCCGTACTGCATTGAGAGATTTTTAACTTCGATCATGGATTTTTTATTTCAAATTTGAGATTTGAGATCCGTTAGCGCCGACGCCCGAAGATGCGGAGCAGGAACAGGAACATATTGATGAAATCCAGATAAAGCATCAAAGCCCCGAAGATCGCCAGCTGTTCAGGAGCATTCGGCATATTATGATGGATCGCCTTGAGCTTCTGCGTGTCATAAGCCGTCAACCCGATAAAAACGGCCACGCCGCAGTAAGAAAGGATGTAGTAAAAGGCCGGGGCGTTAAAAAAGATGTTCACGATGCTTGCGATGATCACACCCCAGAGCGCCATCCCGCAAAAGCTTCCGACGGAGGTCAGATCTTGTTTCGTCATCCATCCGTAGACGCTTACGCCCGCAAAGGTCATCGCGGCGATAAAGAAGGTTGAGGAAATGGAGGCCGCGGTATAAACGAGAAAAATACTCGACATCGTAACCCCGTTCAGCGCGGAATAGGCCAAAAATCCGATCGTCGCGGCCTGTGCTGAGATCTTCCGGAGGCTTGCGGAAAGCCAGATCACGATCCCAAGTTCCGCGATAAAAAAAAGCCACATTCCGCCGCTTAAAAGAAACCTCATGATCCCCGTGTTCGAGATCGCGAAAAAAGCCATAAGGCCGGTTAGCGCCAAACCCATGGCCATCCATTGATAGACTCGCTGCATGAAATTCGAGAAAACGGCCTCTTGAGAATAAGATTGCGGGTTTTGTCCGTATGAACTCATTTTAAACCTCCTTGTTAGGGATGATCAGCGGCGTATTTTAGTCCCAATACCTGTCAATTTCAACGAAGTTGAGATCCCGTTTTTCTCCAAATTTCAGACCGCCGGGGGAATTTCCGCAGGAACGGGAGACGGCGCAAGAAATTCCCGGATCTTTCGGGCGGGCTTGGCAACGATCGCCTTTTCGCCTTGCTCCACGATCGGTCGTTGGAGCAGATCGGGATAAATGGCCAAAAGATCAAGCCATTGGCCTTCGGTCAGTTGCTTTTCGCCAAGCCGGAGATCCAGAAAAAGCTGGTCTTTTTTGCGGATCAATTCCTCAACCGGAAGGCCTAGCTTCTGGATCAATTCCTTGAGCTTTGCCTTGGGGATCGGGTCGGTGAAATAATCCACAGCGTCAAAAGCCACATTCAATTCCTTCAGGATCTGAAAGACCTCTTTGCAGGTCGCGCAGGTTGGTTTTTGATAGATCGTTATTTCAGCCATAAATTCCTTTTCTGGAGCTTTTTAAAAACGAAACGAAGAGCACGGATCCTTCCGTTGCCCCGTTCCTTGTTTTCCGTTTTTACATTTTAAGAAAATACAACCCCACATAGACTTTGGGATCCACCAGGAGCCCCTTTTTTTCCATTTCATAGAGCCAAAGATCGGCCTCCTTGAGCGGGATCTCATGGACCTTGATCGATTCGGTAGTATCCCCGCCACCGGGCCCTTTTTTGACAACATCCAGAGCCTGATAAAAGGTGATGGTCTCGGAACTCAAGCCGCTGGAGACAGGACCTTCCACAAGAAACCCCAAGTGTTCCGCTTCATAGCCGGTTTCTTCCAGAAGCTCCCGGCGCGCAGCAGCCTCCATGGTCTCGGCATCATGCGGCGACTTGTCATTCACCAGCCCAGCCGGCCATTCGATCACCTGGGCCGCCACGGGTCTCCGAAACTGCTCCACAAAAATGACCTTCCCGTCACGGGTCATCGGCACGATCACAACGATGCCGTTGCAATTGTTCCTCTTAACATATTCCCAGTTGTCCTCACGAATCAGGTCAAGATACTTCCCCTTGTAAAGGATCATTGTTGCTCCCTGTTGCTTGAAATTTGAGATTTTTGTTCCGAGACCTAGAAGCCGGCAGCTTCTCCGTCCGCGCGAAAATCACTTTCGCCTGTTATTCTACCAGAACCTTCGTCAAAACAAACCATTTGCGCGATCCCGAGCAGCTCTTCGTTCTTGATCTTATGACCCAGAAGATCCAGCTTCACGCGGACGCTTTCCTGCTCATTGATCGCGGATTCCACACGAAGCTCATCTCCCCGGGTCAGGACCCGTGGAGATTCCACGGCCCCGGCGCAAGACGCCCCGAGATCGATCTTTTGAACCAGCATATTGAACAGAATCGCTGCGGGATCTTCAGCCCCATAAGCATTCGCGATCAAAGAAGGTTTTCCGTCTTTAAAGACAAAGACCGGCGCTTCCGGCCCTCGAGGCCGTTGTCCTCCGGAAACAAGCTCTGGGGATTGGGGATCCTCCGTAGCGGACGGATCTGCCGCAAGATCCGCAATGAGGTTATTCAGAAAAAATCCATATTCTTCCACTCTAAGCGCTGAACCAAAGACATCCCCAAGCGTCGCGGAAAGAACAACGATATTCCCCTGCGGGTCCACAACAATGATCGATGATCCGGCTGGATTTTTTCCTTCCCCGGAGGCTTGACCGGGCATTCCCCCGGATTTCACAACATGGTCGAAGCGAATGTTGCCGGCCCGGTCTTGAGCCCAGGCCTCCGAAAGAAGCTCCTGGATCGGGAGATCAAAAAGATCCGGATCCGCTATGCCGTCACGGTCCACAAAAGCGGCCTTCTGTGTTTCAGCGAGCAAATGATAGGTCTCCGGAACCTGGCCGAGACCCGGAATGCCAAAATGTGAAAGAATGTTGAGCGCCCTGAAAAGCATGATGCCGCCGCTGGACGGCGCTCCCGGGGTAAAAAGATCATATCCCTGATAGGTTGCGTGAAGCGGGCTACGCGAAACGACCCTGTAATCTTCAAAATCTCTTCCCCTGAGGCGCCCTGGCTGAAAAACGCTTTTCCGTACGGTTCGTTCGATCTCTTTGGCGATGGTCCCCTTATAGAAAGGAGCCGTCCCCCGGGTCTGGATCAAACGGAATGTCTTGGCGAGCTCCGGCTGATAAACAGTTTGTCCTTCGTCAAACGGCTTGCCGCTTTCAAAGAAAACGGCCTTTCCGGGATCCAGAAGTTCCAGTCTTTTTTCATTCTCACGAAGCGCGTCAGCAAGGTCCGCGGAAACGGGAGTCCCTTCTTCCGCATACCGGATCGCGGGATTAAAAAGCTTGGGGAACGGAAATTTCCGTGTGCCGTATTTGGCGTGCACTTCTTCCGCTAATTTCAAGATCCCCGGAACTCCGACCGGCAGTCCGCCTGTATTCCGCTCGGGTTGATAAGAGAGAAGCTTCCCGGAAGCGTCCAGGAACATCTCCGGCGAAGCTTTTGCGGGCGCTTTCACGCTTCCGTCAAAAGAAAGGATCCTTCTTGTTCCGATATCATAGAAAAGAAGAAGTCCCCCGCCACCGATCCCGGAAGACTGCGGCGCCACCACATTCAGGACCCACTGGGCCGTCACGGCCGCATCCACGGCGTTGCCGCCTTGCTTTAAAACTTCCAGGGCCGCTTGGGTTGCCCGCGGATCCGGCGTCACCACGACCGCTTTTTCACCCGTAGCGCCAAAAACCGGCACCATTAAAAAAAATCCTGAAATGAAAAATCCGAGCAGTGAATGGAGGGTTTTTTTGAGGAGCATTTAAAAACCTCGGAGCTTCCGGGAACCGCGCTTAGCGGCCCAGGATCTTTTTCGCGGCTTTGACAATATGCGGATGGGTAAGGCCGTATTTTTCCAAAAGCTCGTCGGCCTTGCCGGATTCGGCAAAAGTATCTTGAATGGCCACAAAGCCCATCTTACAAGGATGTTTCTTTGCGAGGAAAGTCGCTATCGCGCTTCCGAGGCCTCCCCATATCTGATGTTCTTCCGCAACCAGGATATGCCCGGTCTTCTTGGCTTCTTCCAGGATAAGATCCGTATCAAGCGGTTTCACCGTATGCATATCGATCACGCTCGCGCTGATACCGTCATCGGCAAGCCGTTCCGCAGCCTCAAGCGCTTCGAAAACTTCCAAGCCATTGGCGATGATCGTGAGGTCCTTGCCTTCGCGCAGACGAACGCCTTTGCCGATCTTGAAATCCGTACCGGCTTTGTAAACGACCGGCGCTTTGGGCCTGCCCGTGCGGATATAAACAGGCCCGACATGCTTCGCCGTTTCAAAAACCAGGGCCCTTGTCGAGATCTCATCGCTTGGAACGATCACGACGAAACCCGGGAGACTCGTCATAAGGGCTACATCCTCGATCGCCATCTGCGAAGCGCCGTCTTCCCCGACCGAGATGCCGCCGTGGGAACCGACAACTTTTACATTAAGTTCCGAAAACGCAACACCCATACGGAATTGATCAAATCCTTTGCTGACCAAGAAGGACGCAAAGCTGGAGATAAAAGGGGTCTTCCCGCAAGAGGCAAGCCCCACGGCCACTCCCACCAGATTCGCTTCCTGGATCCCGACATTAAAGAACCGTTCCGGGAATTTTTCAGAAAAGATCACGGACTTGGTGGCCTTGGAAAGATCCGCATCGAGAACCACAATGCTCGGGTCCATCTTGCCGATCTCGACAAGCGTTTCCCCGTAAGCATCCCGTGTGGCTTTACCTAAAATCTTTTGCATTAGGCTAATTCCTTCAAGGCTTTTTCGACTTCTTCGCGCGTCGGGGCGACGCCATGAAAAGCATTGTTCCCTTCCATAAAGGAAACGCCTTTCCCCTTCACCGTATGCGCGATGATCATCACCGGCTCATTCTTAACTTTCTTGGCTTTCTCCACAGCGTGCAGGATCTCTTTGATATTATGCCCGTCGATCTCGAAGGTGTGCCAGCGAAAGGCCTTCCATTTTTCAACCACAGGCTCCATGTCGCAAATGTTTTTCGTGGAATCATCGAGCTGGTATTTGTTGTAATCTAAAAACGCGATCAGATGATCGATCTTGTGATGCGCAGCCATCGCGGCGGCTTCCCAAGTCTGGCCTTCATTCATCTCGCCGTCGCTTGTGATGACGAAGGTATAATAATTTTTATTATCAAGCCGTCGCGCAAGCGCCATCCCGATCCCCATCGAAAGCCCCTGCCCGAGAGAACCCGTGGAAGCTTCGACCCCGGGAAGTTTGCGCCGGTCGGGGTGACCCTGAAGAGGACTGCCCAGTTTCCGGAAATCGGTAAGTGTCTTGGGGTCAAAATATCCGGCTTCGGCGAGTGCAGCATAAAGCGCGGGAGAGGCGTGTCCCTTGCTAAGGATCAGCCGGTCACGGTCCGGCCACTGCGTGTCCTGGGGGTTGTGGTCCATGAGATTGAAATAGAGGGCCACCAGCATTTCGGTGGCGGAAAGAGAACCGCCGGGATGTCCCGAGGCCGCGGCCCCGGTCATTTCGACGATATGGCGACGGATCAGTTTCGCCTTGGTCCTAAGCTGCTCTACGGAAAGCTTTTCCATTAAATTATGAGTGCCTTGGCTGATTTGTATAGAGGAAAAAGACAGCGAAGTTTAGCGGCTTTCCCGGATATCGTCAATCACTAAAAACCTCCGGTCAGGGATGTAGCATGACGCATTTTGTTCGCGACAGTCTCTTTCCCGGCGCGCCATAAACGAGATCCCGTTTTGAAGATTGAAGCATCTATTCCAGCGTGATATTCTTATTCCATGCCCATGCAGAATCTTTTGATCATCGCCTCAAGCGAAAAAGATGCCGACCTTTATTACGCGACAAAATTCATTGCGCCGGACCCCTTTGTCTTCGTCCAGACCCACGGGAAAAAATATATCCTGGTTAGCGATCTTGAGATCGACCGGGCCAGAAAACAAGCTTCCGTGCACGGGGTCTTTTCTGTTTCCCGGTTGGCCGCGGAATATAAGCAAAAGCACAAGAAGCCCTGCTCTTTTATCGAGCTTGTCCTTTATTTTCTAAAAAAATTAATCGTCCCGAGCGTGATTGTTCCGGGAAATTTCCAAGCTCAGCATTATGAACCTCTGAAACGGGCCGGTCTCCGCATCCAATATAAGACCGGAGTCTTTTTTGAAAAACGGCTGATTAAGAGCTATGCGGAGATCGCCGCGATCAAACAAGCGTTGCGCGCTACAGAGAAAGCAGCCGCGGAAGCGATCCGCGTTTTAAAACGGTCCGTGATCTGGAAGGGCCTGCTTTATTCTTGTGGAAAGGTCCTTACAAGCGAGGCTCTAAAAAAAGTCATCCACCAAACGCTTCTTGAGGAAGGCTGCTCGGCTGAACACACGATCGTTTCCTGTGGCCGTCACTCGATCGACCCGCACGATCAGGGAACGGGACCCCTTTATGCCCACCAGCCCATTATTATGGACATTTTCCCCAAGAGCGAAAAGACCCTCTATTACGCGGATTTCACACGGACCGTGGTCCGGGGCAAAGCCTCCCCCGCTCTCAAAAAAATGTATGCGGCCGTTAAGGAGGGTCAGCATATCGCCTGCGAAATGATCCGTGACGGGATCAAAGCGAAAAATGTCCATGCCGCCATTCAGGAAAAATTTACGCTCTTGGGCTTCCCTACAGGTCCTAAGGACGGCCGTATGCAGGGATTTTTTCACAGTACCGGTCACGGGCTTGGGCTGGAGATCCATGAGCCGCCTCGCATCAGCGTTGGGGACGATATTCTAAAAGCCGGGCAGGTCGTAACGGTCGAGCCTGGGCTTTATTACAAAGGTATTGGCGGCGTCCGTCTTGAGGACATTGTGGTCATCACAAAAAAAGGCTGCATCAACCTCACCCGGTTCCCTAAAGTTCTCGAGATCTAGGTTTTTTCTTTTTCCTCTTCCTCGAAGGCTTTAGCCCTTCGCCCGAGATCAATCGCTCCTTTTTCTCCCGCGGCCACTCTTTCACTTCGCATTCCCGTATCAGGGCGCTTGAGCGATCGCGGCAAGTTTCTGAGTAAACCATTTCCACGGGACCGTGGGAACGGGTGTAGCGGGAGGCCTTGCCTGCCTGATGCATCTTGAAACGCCTTTCAAGATCGTTAGTGATCCCGGTATAAAAGGAGCCGTCAAAACACCTGAGGATATAGAGGAACCATTTCTCGCGAAGTTCTGTCCCCTTCTTTGGAGCCTTCGACTTTTTTTGAAGCCCGGCCAGCATTCGCTTATAAGTGGGATGCATGAGGGACTATTACGCGGACTGAAACGGGAGAAAAAAAACTTGCTTCATTTTTTCTCGGAACCAGCATCTTTTTTCCTGAAGCGGTGGTGATATTTCACGGTCACGAACACCACTCCCGTAAAAAAGACCAGATTCGTCCATCCGAACATTCTGAATGCTATGTCTTGCGAGACGAATGCGACGGGAGACATAAGGAGAATGCAGGCCCAGACTCCGAAGACCCAGACCAGACTGATATCGTCGGCGGATTTCCGTTTCACGATGCGCATAATGAGCGGGATATTGAAAAGCGGCAATACGCAACCGGCCCATGTGCTAATATGGAGGAGTATCTTCATTCCAGTTGATCCTTCAGTTTTTGAGTAAGCGTCTCGATCTGCTTTAAAAGATAATCCGGCACAAGATCCTCTTCCTCAAGCTGGGTCTTCGCGGAATTGAGAAAGCCGATCAGACGCCTCAGGATCGATCCCCGTTTTTGTTCTTTCATTTCCGGGGTTTCTTTCGGCGCATGGGTCTCGAGGATCTTTTTTACCTGCGCCCGGACTTCCTTGACCTCCTTGCCTTCATTCAGAACATCATTCCGGAGTTCGGCGAATTCGTTGGTCGGGATATTCTTGTTATTTTTGGCAAGACGAAGCACATTGACCGCTTCATAGTCCGGGATCTTTCGCGGCGTTTCCTCCTCTGTAAAATCCGGTTTCACGATGCGGGGCTCTTCTTTTTCAAGGAAAGCATAGGACTTGATGAGCCTGGAAGCCGTCGCCTCTTTGATGCTCAATTCTTTCTGGCAATAGGTCTCAAACGCCTGATAACCCCAGTCCTTGTAAAGTTTATTCTTATAAATGGAAAACAAGTGCTGTCCCAGTTGGATCCAGCTGGCTTTATGTTTTTTGGCTATCTCTACAATTTTGATGCGAAGCTCATCGTTGGCCACAAAAATCCTCACTCGTTCTACATGAATTCCAAGTTAACGCGCTCCGGAATGATCCTGTGCTGGTACGCCTCATCCATCAAGCGGTGAAATCCCGCTTCCCCGTCCTTACCGATATCGAGCGTCCGGTCGTTCACATACATCGCGACAAACCGGTCGTTCAGACTTTCCGAGATCCCTCGGCCGAACTGGCTCGCGTATTCTAGAGATTCTGCTCGATGCTTCAAGGCATATTCGATGCTTTCTTTAAAGAGTTTGGCAAAAGCCGTGATCATTTCAGGACCCAAGTCCCGCCGGATAATATCGATCCCGAGAGGAAGCGGCAACTGCGTCTTTTCGTACCACCATTCCCCGAGATCCAGGACTTTTTCAAAGCCATGTTCGGTGTGCGTGATCTGTCCTTCGTGGATCACAAGCCCAAGATCAGCTTCACCGGATTTTAAGGTTTCAAAGATTTGATCAAAAGGAACAAAAACCGGCGTAAAGTCCTTCTCGCAAAGTTGAAGGGTGAGATAGGCCGTGGTGAGCTTCCCCGGGATAGCGATTTTTTTCCGTCCAACGACTTCTTTCTTGTTCTTGCATCGCACAAGAATAGGCCCATATTTATCCCCCACGCTCGCGCCAGAACGCATCACAATATACTTGTCGGCAAGGTAGGCGTAAGCGTGGCAGGAAACAGCAGTAACCTCGAGTTCACCTCCAAGCGCACGCTGGTTCAGGGATTCGATATCCTCGATCACATGTTCGACCCTGAACCCGCGCATATCGATCTTTTCATGCGCAAGTGCGTAAAACATAAAAGCATCGTCAGGGTCGGGACTATGGCCAACACGGATGGGAATGAGTTTGGATTTTTTCATGGGAGAAACATTATAACGCAATCCTCACCTGCGAGGAACGATGAATGGAAAAGACTGAACGACCCTGCTCTCCCGTTAAGCAGAGCGATCGAGGGCAAACCGGCCTTGGATCTCCTGGGCCAACGCGCTGATCCTGGCACCGGCAAGATTAAGGAAATTCTTGAACATCCTGGCCGTCACGACCGTGATATCTGAAAGTTGTTTGGCAAGCTCCTCAGGAAGAGTTTCCGTCTCATACACCATGGCCTTAAAATGAACTGAGACAGCTCCTGCCAGGCGGCGACGGCCGGCTTCTTCAGCCAAAAGACTTTTTGCCTCCTCCGGATTCCGAGCCACTAAAATTTTTGATCGTTGGGCCTGAGTGAGCTGGTCATTAAGCTCTTCAAGAAAACCGAGATCTTCGACTCTCTCCGTATAGACGAGAACGGGGGTATCTCCAAAAACAGTTCGAACTGCCGCGATCGCGCCTTGCTCCAAAGCAAATTCCCTCCCCAGAACCAGAACATCCCCGGCATTGAGAGTTTTTAACCCCAAGGCTGATTGGGCTATTGTAAATCGCGCCTGCGCCGGGAACATGCTGGGCCGGGAAACGATCGTCAACATCACCTGGTCATCATTTACCGGCAGGAAGAGCGAGGCCGCGATTTCCAAGGCATCAAGGCTGTGCGCCAAGAGCGAATAGATCCCGTCCGTGATCTTTTCTGTAACGCCGCGAACCCCCCTTTCATACCCTCCACCCTGCTCACGATTGCGTTCAAAAAATTCCTCGGGCGTCTTGACAGAAACCCGCGCGGAGATCAAAGCTCCCATGCCCCGCAGTTCAGACCGGACGGATTTGTCCTCCTTTTGAGATGCGCCCTCCGCCGTTCTGTCGAGATAATTCGCTATTTGTTCTAAAACGGGCAGAGCTTCGCGCTTCTGCGTTATACCTTCGGAAATGAAAAGAAAGGCGTCGTCATAAAGCTGCAACGCCTCTTCGGAAGAAGCCTTCGAAAGACCCTTTTCCTTCCAGAATTTCCGCGTTGCAAAAGAAGAGCTCTCTGCCCAGATTTCTTCGCTCGAAAGACCGCGGTCCTGAAAATCTTCGATCCTGGCCCGAAGAATATCAGCGGCCAGTCGCGCGGTCCCTGCCCGCATTTCCGAACGCTTCGGCTCCCCGACAAAATCTTTTTTGTTGCTCAGGATCTCTGCGCGAAAACCCTCGATCGGATCGCGAACTTCGGAACGCCTTGAATTCGCGTCAGTTCCAACTCCAACATACTGACCCAAAAGCCTCAGATCCTGTTGTTTCTCATACCATAAATTTCTTCCGTCAATAATGGCCAAGCTCTTCCCCTTCTCCTTGAATCGGGAAAGATCCAGATCTTGATACTGCTTCCACTCCGTCACAAGAAAAACCACATCAGAGGGCGACAAGGCTTCGATCTCGCTTTCGAAGGCAACGCGGCCATTCTGAAGATAGGCCTGAGGAAAGTAAACCTCCTTGAAATAAAGATTCTCAAAGATCGCATCCATCAACCGCTCATCCTGCTCTTTCCTCCCCGCAAACACCTGTCCAACTTTTTCCCAAAGCGCTTCGCGAGCCGCCGCGATTTCAACCTTTGAAGAATTCTTGAATTCATCCAAAGCCCGGATAAAGGCCGCGTCTTCTTTGGCGATCCTGTAAAAATAATCCTTGAAATGGTCGATCACGGCCTCTTTCGCCGGGGCATCCGGAAGCGTAAAGATGGGGTCATGCAGCGTCACACGCGCCGCTCCCTTTTTGAGGAGTTCATAGAGAATATAAACGCTGGACGCCTCACGAGTATCATCCGTATCGGGTTTAAATGTGATCCCGAGCATGGTCACTTTTTTCCCCTCAAGAGGCTGTTCGGCAGCCGGAAACTCTGTAACCCTGTCGATCGCTTTTGTCACGATCGCGTTCTTGAAATACTCATTGAACCCCGTGGCAATACTGATCAGGGGAAGTTCATGGCCGGTAGATTTTTTGGAACTGTACCGCAAGGCCAGCACATCTTTAGGAAAACAGGAGCCACCGTACCCGCAGCCGGGCCAAAGGAAGGCGTTCTTCCCGAT
>CAZGCC010000023.1:17187-20302 GCA_964524195.1 uncultured bacterium
ATCCGTTCATCCGCCAACAAAAGAGGCCGGATCTGAGAAAAATCGGCATCGTCCCACTCAGCATTCGCCGCAAAAATATTGGAAAGCGTGATCGAGATCGCGAGAAAACTATTCGCCAGATATTTAATGATGGTAGCGCTTCCCGTATCTGTCAGGAGGACCATGCCCCGCAAAGAGCCATCCGCATTCCGTGCGGGAGGATATCTCTTGACCAGGGGATACCAGAGCTGCATCATCTCCAGCTCGACCGCTTTGCGCTGCTCCGGAGTCAAAGCGGCATAAAAACCAAGCACCGTCCGGTCCGGCTTCGTCACATCCTCTACGGCCTGGCCTTGCCGCAGGAACTCAGGATTGCTCACCGGCACATAATCTTTCCCCAACTCAAGCCCCTGGGCTCGCAAGGTTTCATCCATTTTCTTGAATGTGTCCGGAGTCACGGTCGACTTGACCACGATGCTCCGCATCAGCCCAGGATATGTCTTGATGATCTCTCCGACATTGCTCGTAGCTTTAAGAATATAAGAAAGATCGACCTCGCCAGTATCCTGCGAAGGAGTTCCGACTGCCAAATAAACGATCGAACTGTTCCGGACCGCCGCTTCCAAGTCGGTCGAAAAAGTGATCAGACCATGCTTCTTCCCTTCAAGAAACATCTCCCGGAGCCCTTCTTCATAAATTGGAACCACTGTATCCGGACCCGCGAGGGCGTCCAGGGCCGCCTGCTTGCTGGGCAAGTCGACCACATGAACTTTGTGCCCTAACGATGCGAAAAGCGCCGCCGTCACAAGCCCCACATACCCGCTGCCACCGACCACGGTCACTTCTTTTTGAGAAAAGGCAACATCCTCGCCAGAGCCTGAAAGATCCTTCATGATATTTTCATATTCGGCCACAGAACGGATCACGGTGCTATCACTCAAGCGAAAGGAAGACGCGTGATCGAACGAGGGCCCGATGGGAAGGCGCCCCACCCCGACCAGATTGATCCCGGCTTTGCGGACATCTTCCAGCTTGTAAAAATAATTCCCGTCCGCCCGGAGACCGAATAAATTCATTCCGTCAAAGATGGGTTTTCCATTCAAGGATTGGGAAAGACGCCCGATATCGATGTTTTTGAGTTCCTCATTGTTGTCCGTTGGAATGATCGTGAGGTCCGCAAGACCAGCGGCTTCATAAATATCCTTTGAAAATGTAAAACGAATGGATTTGTAGCGCGGGTCTTCTTCCTTTTTAGCGTTGACCCAGCCTTCAAAAGCAGCTTTTGAGGCAGTATCCGCGATATAAAATTCACTGGTTCCATAATCCTTGAAGAGCCGGTCGATCAAAAGCAGCGCTGGGGAAGCCGTGATCTCGCCTGCTTGAGAAGGCGCTCCGACGCTCAGGATGGCGATCTTTTTATCGCGCAAACTGCCATGCCCCATCTTTTCGTATTCCCTTTCGATCAAATTATAGAAGTCGAGGATGTTCTGTTTGTTGATCTTCAGGATGTTCTTGAGAACAAAAAGCAGATGCATCTCGGGAGGAAGCGTCTTCAGGATCTCTGTGATATTCTCACCCTGATCCACCCGCGCAGCCGCAGCCTGAATTTTCGCTTCGATCTCTTTTTTATGCTCTTTAGCGTCCTGCCGCGTATTCTTCTCCATTTCAATCGCGGCTTTATGAAGGCGTTGCGCGTAGATCCAGTGCAAATAGACGAAAAGCCGCTTGCCAAAACCGAGGGACGGATTCGTGAAGAGAGTCCGGATCCGCTTGTCCAGCCCGGCGCCAAAAGCGGCCGCGCTAAGATCCGCTCCGTAAGCCCGCGCGAGTTCAGCGACATCATCAAAATGCGCCAATTTGGCCCCTAAATAGATCATAAGCATTTCCTTGGCCATTTCGGCGCTGCGGATATTCACATATTGAAGCTCGTTGCGTTCTTTACGGTCCGCGAAGAAACGGTTCAGGACCTCCTGGGTCCGCACCTGGAACTCCCGGCTTTTATCCGGCATAAGCCCAAAGACAACGACCGGTTCATTTTTTTGATTGCTTTGGGAATCCTGAAATGAGAAATCCGGCTGAAATACAAGATCAAAATCGAGATCGTCATTTCCATCGGGGCGCGCGAACCACTTGATCACCTCATAGATCCTTTTGGAGGTGTCCGGGTCCACCATCCCACGAAAAACAAAAACCTTGCGTTGCCGCGCCTTGTGGGCATGCGCTTCATCACGGCGGACCTTAGCAAGAGCGGGGCCGATCTTTTCTTCAGCGGTTTTTAGGATCTTTGCCTCGTAAGCGGCATAATCGTAATCCTGATCCAGAGGAGGCGCAAAATAGATCACTTCGCTTTCTCCGATCAGATGCGCTATATGTTCCCAGGTCATATCTTCACGGATGAAGTGCGCCGCATGGCCTTTTTCGCGCAGTGCGACAACGATGCTTTCACCATCAATCCGTTCGTGGCCGATACCATCCAGCGCCAGAAATTCACTGTCCTCATTCCGCGCCTCGCTGCGGGCCACAACGGAAGTTCCGTCCAGTTCTTCAAAGATCACGGCGAGCCATTTCTGGTTCGGCACGGTCCCGCGAGTCACCTCAAACCTCTGGATATCATATTTCACTGGAGGAAGATGGTGTTTTCCCCCAAGCGACTGGCCGGCAGCAATAGCTCCATCCTCAACACGAACGCTCCCCTGAACAAGAAGCTCTCCTGAGGGAACCTTCCTTAAAAGATAAACAGAACCCGTTCCTATCTCAGCCGCGATTCTCTCAGCCGCTTGGTCGATCGTCCTAGCTAAAGTCACTTGCCCCTGGACCATTTCCCGAAGCTCCGAACGGGAAACTCGTTCGATGCTCAAGGCCTGATAGCCCTTGCCCCTCTGCTGAACATCGGAGTTATCCCTTTCAAGATCCGTAACGGGAATTCCGACCATCCACTCCTGAAGATAGTGAAACCCGTCGCGTTCTCCGGCGCCTGGATAAGTCACTTTTTTGCCCTTGATAAGAGACCAGTCGGAGACCTGATACCCTTCCTTGAGATCCTTAATGATTCCGTCCATGCCGCCCACGCGGGCCCAGATCTTTCCGTTGTCCTGATCGTAATCGTTATTTCCGAGATGGATCGGGAAAACAATGT
>CAZGCC010000024.1:0-20114 GCA_964524195.1 uncultured bacterium
CGGCTCTAACAACAGACCGGATATCCTCATCAGAAAAATTCATCAAAAGCCTTGCGGCCCAGAATCCGTCCGCGCGAGTCGCTATGCGAAAAGCTTCATAAGGAAACTCTGTTTTATAGCCTGCGGGATCAAAAAATTCGTTCGTAAAGTAACCCGCGGCCTGTAACGGCTGTAACGAGGGTTTCTCACTCCGCTGTTTCTTTTGCCAGGGCTTTTCGCGAAAACCAAGCGCCAGGATCGTTTTAAAAGTCTCGCCATAATCGATCACATGCTCATAACCAAGCATCGCTGCTTTGGGGCCTTTTTGGGTCGCGCCTAACGCTCCGTTAAAATCCCCCAGATAATACTTAAGCGTCGGAGCTCCGTTTTCCTCCGTAGAAATTGTTAAAGTGTCGCTAGCGCGAAGATCGTAGTGATTCAGCCACGACGCGAAGATCCCAAGCGCGCGGATCTCTCTCCGGTCACGGTGGTTCACGAGATCTTGAGGATCGTCTTTCCGCCGGGACTCAAAGCTGAAGCTTCCGTGATAATCCCCTTTGAGGATCTTGCAGGCCGAAGCCCTGAACAGCCCTTTGTCGTTTTGAGGCAGGATCAGGAGATATTCTTCAAGCCGCTCTTGCGTCAGAGGTTTCTTGAAGCCTGTATCTTCCCAGGTGGTGGCCCCAGATGCGGCTCGAAACTGGTTCCGCTCGACCAGGAGGATGGTGAACTGTGGGACAAAGTAACCCAGGGCATTATAAAAGCGGCTGGCGATGATCTCAGCGCCGGTTACAAGCTCCAGATGTCCCAAGGGATCGAACTCGAGCAAATATTCTTCCCCGCGCGCGTCTCTGACCAGAAAACGGGGGTGGATCCCCCTCTGTTCCGCTGAAAAGACTTCCAGCGGCCGACTCAGATCGGGACCGGGGGACTCCTGATAACCCTTTTCAAGGGCCACTGCCGAAAGCCGCTCGCGGCCATGACGATTCGTGAAAAACCCCGAATCCGGCACTTCATCAAAGACATTCACATTTTTTGAAGGAAGCGCCTTTCCGGAAAGCTTTCTTCCCCACCGGCCGAAATCCAGTTGATTGACACCTTCGTTATAAATATTCTGATCAAACAGATCGCTGTAAAATGTCGACTCGCTTTCCTTGAACTTTGCCGTTTCACCGGCGGCGGCTATTCCCTGAAAGCCTAAAACCCACAAGCCGAGCATTGTGAGCGCTATCGAAAGCCTCATTCTTTTTTTGTCCATTTTTGTTGTTTTCATCGTTATGCCTTAGAACGCGAACTTGTTCTTAAGATAGAACCGGGTTCCTTCGTTGCTGTGCGCTACGGAAAAATTCAGGATCGTGTTCTTGGAATAGGTCAGATAAAATCCAACCCCGTAGGAAGTCCGAAAATCCTTGAACTGGAATTCGTGGATCTCGCCGAAAACTTGCCCTTCATCCACAAAAAAGGCTGTCCGCATCTTGAAATCGTTGTACTCCATCACCGTGTAGCGGTATTCCAGATTAAGAAGCAGGGCGCTTTCTCCAAAAAAGCGGTTATACACATAACCCCGTTCTGTTTCGCTGTAGCGGGGTCCGAATCCGGCGCCGCCCAGTTTGGCCATGTTATAGAAAGGAACATACCCGTGGCCAACCTCATCGTTGTGTTCGGCAAACAACCGCGCCGCGAGAATACGCCGGGGAGAGGCCAGCTGGAAATATTTAGCCATATCCAGACGGTAGGTGAAATACCGGGCCGCGGAACCGTTTACGCCATCGCTGAACTGGAAAAGAAGTTTTTGATAACTTCCTTTGGAGGCTTCATCCTTGCTGTCGCGGGTATCACGATTAAGCGCCAGGGTATATTCCAGAAGATCATCCCCATGAACTCCCGGGATATTCTGATTCGCAAAGATCGTAAGGATATTCCCCTTACCGTCGTGCGCCCGGTTGCGAATGGTCGAATGCTTATAGTCAAACCCAGCGACAAGATCGAGAGAGGGCGAAAACTCATAACCCGCCGCTGCGCCGACTTGCGTTGTTTCTATTTTAAAAGAGGTTCCATCCCCCATGCTGGTGTCGGGCCCGATACCGTAAAAAGGTTCTTTTTCGCGCTGATCATAATTAAACGATCCCTTGAGGTGGAAGCCGGTCCCGGCGATCCTCTGTGCTCCAAGTTCGATCCCGGTTTGAAAAAAGATGCTGGGCCCATGCAGGATCTTGGCTCTCGCAAAAAAATCTGGAAATCGCTCTTGCTGCCGCGCAATCGTTAAAAGGTTAAATTCCGCGCCGTAATAAGGGATGGCGCTCACATCGACGGTTCCAAAAAGAGGCTTGACCCCCTGCTCCAAAGATTTTTTGTAGAGCCATAGGGTTTTTTTATCGAGCCGGTGTTTTTCCGTAAAAAGAATACTTTTATCTACCGGCCATTTAATCAATTGAAAAGGGGCTTCCAGAATGCGGGATAGAGTCCCCTTGAGGGGCTCCGGGGCAAGCGGTTGGTTGTAGACCGGAGCATAGCGGTCCGTTCTATCCTCTTCAGCGTATCCAAGCAAAACAAACGCGAAGGAACCGAGCAAGAGAAGGCCGAGTGTTTTCCCAAAAGATTTTTTCATGATTCCGTTTTTATCCCGTCTGTAAAAAATCAAACGGCCGATATTTTGCTCTCTTTTTGAGGGAGAATCAATATCCTTTGTTTTCTTTCTCAAAGGCGTCGGTAATGAGCCGAACGACCGGCGAAGCTCCTTCCTTCCAAAGGACTGCCACAACATCAAAAGCGATGGGGGTTTTCTCGATCTTTTTTTCCTTAAGATACCACTGGGCAAGATTCAGAATTTTTTTCTGCTTTTTGAGGTCCACGGCTTCCTGCGGCATCCCGAATCGGTCGCTTGTCCGGGTTTTGATCTCAATAAAAGCCAAGCGGCCGTCTCTCCGAGCGATCAGGTCGATCTCACCCAGCTTGCATTTATAATTCTTTTCGAGAACCTGATATCCCTCTGAACGCAGAAATTCGCAAGCCGCCATCTCACCCCTGTCGCCCAAGGATAGCCGGAAGGGTCCGGGGTGAGGTTTCAGTTTCATGATTCTGCAGCACCCGCAAAAGCCTGCGCGGCTTCGCGGACCGGCGCAAAACTGTAGCGATGAACGGCAGAAGGCCCTTTCTCTCGAAGAGCTTTCATGTGGTCGGCCGTTCCATAGCCTTTATGGCTATGAAATGCATAGTCGGGATAAAGTTCGTGGAGATTCCGCATCCAGTGGTCCCGGAAAACCTTGGCGATAATGGAGGCCGCGGCAATGCTTGCGGATTTTTGGTCGCCATGGATGACGCCTTTTTGCTCAAGGGCGAGATCCAGACACATGGGGCCATCTATGAGAAGGGCTGCCGGCGTATGCGGAAGGTTCAGCACAGCTTTTTTCATGGCAAGCCGTGTGGCCTGGTAGATATTCAGGGTGTCGATCTGCTTTTCGTCAGCGATCCCGATCCCTACGATCCCGGAACGCGCGATTTGAAGATAAAGCGCTTCACGGCGAGCAGCGCTGAGCTTTTTGGAGTCGTTGATCCCGACGAGATTTTCCGGGTTGATAAGGATCACGGCGGCGGCGACCACAGGTCCGGCCAAAGGTCCCCGGCCGGCTTCATCGACGCCCGCCAACCACCCTCCCGACCTCGGGAGCTCGCTCTTATCGAAAGCCCGGAGTTTCTCTAAAAGGATTGTCTTGCGGGACGCCCCTGAGGAAGTCTCCATCGCGCCGGGTTTCGGAAAAGGCTTATAGGCTTTTTAAATAATATAGTTTTGCGCGGCGGACTTTGCCTTTGGTGCTCACGGTGATCTTCTCCACATTCGGCGAGTGGAGCGGGAAGATCTTTTCTACCTTATCGCCGTAGGTCTCCTTCAGAACCGTAAAACTGGCCCTGACGCCTTTTCCTTTCATGCGGATACACACCCCCTCGAAGATCTGGGTGCGGGTTTTGTCACCTTCCTTCACGCGGACATGTACCTTCAGGGTATCCCCCACGCGAAATCCAGGTTTTTTTTTGGATGCGGCTTCTTTTTCTACGATATCCATTTTGCTCATTGTTTTTTCTCCCGTTAAAGTTAAAATTCATGACGCGCCTTGGAACTTTTTATTCTATTTTAATAGATCAGGCCGTTTTTTCCGGGTCACTTGCTCGGCGGTTTTTTTTCGCCAGGCCTCAAGCTCCTGATGATGTCCGGATACCAGAACGCCAGGAATCTTCCATCCCCGGAATTCCCGGGGCCGTGTGTACTGAGGATGCTCCAGCATCCCGGTTTGAAAACTTTCATGCTTGATCGATTCTTCGTTACCGAGCACCCCCGGCAAAAGCCTTGTCACGGCCTCGATCAGGCAAAGAGCCGGCGCTTCACCGCCCATGGTAATAAAATCCCCGACCGAAATTTCCTGATCGACCAAGTGGTCTTTGACCCGCTGGTCGACTCCTTCATAATGCCCCGCGATCAGGATCAGATGCTTTTTTTTGGCAAGCTTGGCCGCTAGCACCTGGCTCATCGGCTCGCCTTGGGGATCCATCAGTACGACCCAGGGTTTTCCGCCGAGAGCTTCCACGCATTCAAAGATGGGCTCAGGCTTCATCACCATCCCCGCCCCGCCCCCGAACGGCTTGTCATCCGCCGTTTTGTGGCGGTCATGGGTCCAGTCGCGCAGATCGTGCGCCCGGATCTTCACAAGTCCCTTGGCCCGGGCCTTTTCCAAAAGCGATTCCTCAAGCGGGCTTTTGAAAAATCCGGGAAAGAGCGTGACGATATCGATCAAAAGCGCCATAGGTCCTTTCCTGCCGGAAGAGGGCTTAGGCTTTTTTCTTTTTCTTCTTTTCGCGGCGGACCAGGCTCTTCAAAGCAACGCTCATCTGCGCGCCCTGCTTTACCCAGTAATCGAGACGATCCTGCTTGACGGTGAAAATATCTTCTTTGGGAAGCGCGTCATAAAAGCCGATCTCCTCGATGAATCGTCCATCGCGCGGCATCTTCGCGTCGCTGACCACGATGCGCCACTGAGGACGGTTCTTGCTGCCACATCTTTTCATTCTTATTCTGACTGCCACATGACCTCCTTTGTAATGATCTCAAATTTGAGATTTGAAATTTACTCTTTTTCCCTGCGGATCACAGCTCCGAGCGAAGTGAGTTTTTCTTCGAGGTTTTCATACCCCCGGTCCAGATGGTACACACGCTGAACCTCTGTCGCGCCTTCCGCGACCAGGCCCGCGAGCACAAGTGCCGCGCTGGCCCTGAGATCGGACGCCATCACGGGCGCTCCGCTCAACTTTTTTACGCCGTGCACGATCGCGCTCGGCCCTTCCAAAAAAACCTTGGCTCCCATACGGCCCAATTCGGGCACATGCATGAAACGGTTCGGGTAGATCTTTTCCGTTAAAATACTGATTCCCGGCGTCACCGTCGCAAGCGCCATCGCCTGCGCCTGGAGATCCGTCGGAAATGCCGGATACGGCAAAGTCGTGATATCGATGGGCTTAAGCCTCCCGGTCTTTCTCACGCGCGCCGAGTTCTTGAACTTTTCCACCCGGACGCCGGCCTGCCGCAATTTATCGATCACCGCGTTCAAATGTCCGGGTTCCATTTTCCGGACCAGAACATCCCCTCCCGTGATCGCTGCGGCAAAAAGAAAGGTCCCCGCCTCGATCCGGTCCGGGATCACCGAATATTCAGCGCCGTGCAATTTCCGGACGCCTTCGATCTCGATCCGGGGAGAGCCTTCGCCCGTGATCTTCGCGCCCATTTTCCTTAAGAACCTTGCAAGATCCACCACTTCGGGTTCGCATGCCGCATTTTCAATGACGGTTTTACCGTAAGCGAGCGTCGCTGCCATCATCACATTGTCCGTGGCCAAAACCGAAGAGCCGTATCCGCCGCCGAGATAAATGTCGGCGCCGCGCAACTTTGTTTTAGTCTTGACCGTGACATACCCGTGCTGGATATTGATCTCGGCATTCAGCGCTTCCAGTCCTTTGAGATGAAGATCGATCGGGCGCGGCCCGATCGCGCAGCCACCCGGGAGCGATACTTCCGCTTCTCCGAGACGGGCCAAAAGCGGCCCCAGCACACACACCGAAGCGCGCATCGTTTTTACAAGCTTGTAAGGCGCAAGCGGCTTCAGGTTTTTACCCGGCTTGACCTTCAGACAGCCATCTTCTAGGATCGCTTTCGCGCCAAGCGAACGCAAAAGCTTGACCATGGTCTGAACATCCCAAAGATTCGGGACATTCGTGATCACGGATTCTTCTTCGGTGAGAAGCGCCGCCGCCATGATCGGCAGGACCGCGTTCTTGGACCCCGAAACATCAACTTCGCCTTTGAGCCGTTGTCCGCCTTCAATAATGATTTTATCCATACAAGATCAGGAATTCCTCCGGGCCGTCACGACCCGTTCTATCTGCAGGTGGTCCTTGAAACGCTGGATATTATCATAACCCGCGGTCTGAAGCCACTTTGAAACCGTTTCAGCTTGGCCCAAACCCACCTCCAACGCTAGCAGACCCCCCGGGAGTAAATGCTCCTTCGCTCGGGAAGCGATCTCTCTGTAGTGATCCAGACCGTCTTCGCCGCCATCCAGGGCCGTCCGGGGCTCGAACTTGAGCTCCTCCTGAACTTTTTCCCAGTCGGCGCGCGCCAGATACGGCGGATTCGAAACGATCAGATCCCATTTTTCGTTCTTCGTAAAAGACCGGAACAGATCGCCCTCGACGCATCGGGCCCGGTTTTCTAACGCATAGCGCTTTAAATTTTCCAGGGCCACTTCCAGAGCGACGGACGAAATGTCCAGAAGAGCGGCTCGGGCGTTCTTGCAAGCGTTCAAGATCGCAACCGCGATCGCGCCGGATCCGGTCCCGATATCCAGAAAAGAAAAATTTTTCTCTTTGGGGCCGTCGAGGGCCGCAAAAACCTGAGCGACCAGGATCTCTGTCTCCGGCCTCGGGATGAGACACCTCTCATCGACCCACAAGGTTTCCTGCCAAAAATCCGCTTCGTTCAGAAGATAGGCCAGCGGGATCCGCTTCTCCCTTTTTTCAAGGATCGTCAAAAATTTTTCGCGGACCCCCAGAAGCTCTTTTTCGTGATCTTTTAAATAAAGCTCGGACCTTCTGCATCCCAGGAGCTTCATTAAAATGCGCTCGCATTCTTCCTGCGCCTCTTCAACGCCGGACCGCAAAAGCTCCCCGCGACCCCAAGCGATCAGCTCGAGAAGCTCGCTATTCTTTGTTTTTTTCGAACAGCTCATAGCTGAGTCAAAACGCGGATTTTTTCATCCTCCGCAAGCGCTTCCACGACCGGGTCCAGTTTGCCGTCCAGGATCAGGCTTAAACTGTGCAAGGTCAGGCCGATCCGGTGATCGGTCAGACGGTTATCCGGATAGTTATAAGTCCTGATCTTTCCCGAACGGTCGCCGGAGCCGATCTGTTCCTTGCGGTTCTTGGCGACTTCGGCGTCCTGCTTGGCTTTTTGAAAATCAAAGATCTTGGCCCGTAAGATACGCATGGCCTTTGTTTTGTTCTTCTGCTGGGACCGTTCATCCTGGCACGCGACCACAAAGCCTGTCGGCATATGCGTGATCCGTACCGCGGATTCGGTTTTGTTCACATGCTGGCCGCCGGCCCCTGACGCCCGGTACACATCGATCCTGAGATCATCCGACTTGATCTCGATCTCTTCTTCCTCGACCTCCGGCAGTACCGCGACGGTGACCGCGGAGGTGTGAATGCGCCCGCTCGCTTCCGTTTTCGGAACGCGCTGGACCCGGTGAATGCCGCTTTCATATTTAAAGAAACTATAGGCGTGAGCGCCGCTCACTCCGAAAACGATCTCTTTGAATCCGCCGATCCCCGTCGGGTTGGAATCCATGACCTCCAGGCGCAACCCATGGTTTCCGGCATACATGCTGTACATGCGGAAAAGGTCCGCCACAAAAAGCGCGGCCTCCTCCCCGCCCGTGCCCGCGCGGACCTCCACGAGCACATCGCGCGCCGCATTGGGTTCCATATCCCGGAGAAAAAGGTTTTCGAGATCAGTTTCCCTCTTTTTTTGTTCCGCTTCGAGCGCCATCAGCTCATCATCGATAAGACCCTTCATCGCCTCATCGCTGTGACTCTCGCCGTGACTATGCTTAAGCCCCGCGATCTCCTTTTCGATCTTCTTGTATTGCTCGAAGATCTCGATGATCGGGCGAAGCAAGGCCATTTCCTTGCTCAAGGACTGGAACTTGTTCCTTTCCCTGGAAGTCTCGGGGTTTGAAAGCAACCCCTCGAGCTCCCGGAACCTTGCTTCGCTTTTTTCAAGCCTTTCGCGAATTCTCATTTTTGTAGAAGGGGCCTAGAACATAAGGCGCGGGAAGGTCCTTGTCTCCCCACGCCTTCTGCCGGATCCCTTTTTATTTTCCTTGGGCTTTGACTTTTTCCTTGAGCGCCTGGAGCTTCTCCTTCCGGGCGTCTTCGGAGAATTTGAGTTTCACAGGCATCTTGGGAGCGACCTTTGTCGACTTCTTGTTGACCGCGACACGATCCTGGAACTTTTTCTTGAACCGATCAATGCGTCCGGCCGTATCCATGATCTTTTGCTTTCCCGTGTAGAACGGATGACACGAAGAACAGACATCGATCTGGGTCTCCGGCAGAACGCTCCGGGTTTCGATCACATTGCCGCAAGCGCAGCGGATGACCGCGGGACCGTATTTCGGATGAATATCTTTTTTCATGGTATTACTCCTTTGCTTTGTTCATGCTGATAAGAAAATCAGCGTTGGATTTGGTTTTTTTAAGACGGTCCACCAGAAGCTCCATAGCTTCGGAGGAGTTGAGCTCATTAAGGACTTTCCGAAGGATCCACACACGGTTAAGCTCTTCGGCAGGGATCAGCAGGTCCTCTTTGCGGGTATTGGACTTCTTCACATCAATGGCCGGATAGATCCTGCGCTGGAAGAGGTTGCGGTCCAGCTGCAATTCCATATTGCCCGTGCCTTTGAACTCTTCGAAGATCACCTCGTCCATACGCGAGCCCGTGTCCACCAGCGCGGTCGCGATGATCGTAATGCTGCCGCCCTCCTCCACATTGCGCGCGGAACCGAAAAACCGTTTCGGCTTGTGAAGCGCGTTGGAATCCACACCACCGGAAAGGATCTTCCCGGAATGCGGCGCCACGGTATTATAGGCGCGCGCCAGACGGGTGATCGAATCCAGAAGGATCACAACATCGCGCTTGTGTTCAACGAGCCGCTTGGCTTTTTCGAGTACGATCTCCGCGACCTGGACATGCCGGTCCGCAGGTTCGTCAAAGGTCGAAGCGATGACCTCGCCTTTCACGGACCGTTGCATATCCGTCACTTCCTCGGGCCGTTCGTCGATCAAAAGCACGATCAGGTACGAATCGGGATGGTTCGTGGTGATGCTGTTGGCGAGCTTTTGAAGAAGGATCGTTTTGCCGCTATAAGGAGGCGCTACGATCAATCCGCGTTGGCCAAAACCAATGGGCGTAAGAAAATCCATTACGCGCATCGAAACCTCGTCCTGCGTGGTCTCGAGTTTGATCCGCTGGTCCGGATAAAGAGGCGTAAGATTGTCAAAGGCGATCTTATCCTTTGCGCTATCTGGCGCTTCGAAATTAATGAGCTCGACTTTGAGAAGCGCGAAGTAGCGTTCCCCCTCTTTCGGAGGACGGATCAAGCCGCCCACCACATCGCCGGTCCGCAAATTGAATCGGCGGATCTGGCTCGGACTGACATAAATATCGTCCGGCGAGGGAAGATAGTTGTAGTTGGGAGAACGCAAGAACCCGAACCCGTCTTCCAGGATTTCGAGAACGCCTTCTCCGAACATGAGTCCGGACTGCTGGGCCTGCCCCTGAAGGATCTTGAAGATCAGGTCCTGGCGCTTAAGACCGGCGACATTCTCGATCTTGAACTTGTGCGCCATTTTCTGAAGCTCGCTGATCTTCATCTGTTTCAGACTGACCACATCCAGCGGTTTTTCGCCGGATTTCTGCTGCTCCAGCGCCTTGGCAAGAGCCTCCCCGTTCGCCGCGGCGTCTTCCTGCATCATGCGGGGCGGTCGCGGTTTTGCGGTACCGTCCTCAGCACGGCGGTGATGGGTGTGGGTTCTTTCCCTGGGTTCCCGTATTTCTCTTGTTTCTCTTGTCATTGATCGCTCTCCTGTTGGAGTTTGGGTTGATAAAATCGTTGTTCGGAACTAACCTTTTTTTGCTTTCGCGAGCGAAACAAACTTGTACCAAAACCGTTCCACTTCTCTTTTTGTTTGATAAATAGATTTGGAATTATCGATAAGAAAATTCGCCTTTTGCCGTTTCAGAGCTTCGGGCATCTGAGCTCGCTCTCTCGCACGGATCTCGGATTCCTGGAATCTTTTTTGTTTCAACCGTTTCATCTTGACCGGAGAATTGCAGGTCACGACCAGGACCTTGTCGCAAAGCGTTTCAAAACCTGCCTCGAAAAGAAGCGGCACTTCCACGAGGACCACTTGACTGCTCGTCGTCGCGAGCTTTTCCTTGATCTTTTCCTTCACATACGGATGAATGACACCCTCGAGTTCCTTTCGCCGTTTCGAGTCGGCAAAAACGATCGGAGCGAGGATCTCCCGGTCCATTTTTTTTCCGCCAGGATGAAGCGCTTCTTCAAAAAGCTCGATCACGCGGTCAAAGACCGGACTGCCTTTTTTCATGGCGGCATGCGCGATATCGTCGGCGTCGATCACTTCCGCGCCCATATTCTTGAAAAGCTGGGCGACCGAACTTTTTCCAACCCCAAACCCGCCGGTCAACCCCACCACTACTTTTTGTACCATGTATCCCCCACGGTAACATCCACCTTGAGCGGCACCCGGAGCTTGTAAGCGCCTTCCATCTCTTCTTTCACGAGCGTCGCTAACGCCTCGGCTTCGTCCGCCGGGACATCGAACACCAGCTCGTCATGCACCTGCATCGTCATTAAACTTTCAGAACCTTCTTTCTCAAGCCTCCGCTGGATCGCGATCATCGCGATCTTGATCAAGTCCGCGGCAGAACCCTGGATCGGCGCGTTGATCGCGGATCGTTCCGCGTACTGGCGGAGCATCATATTGGAAGCGTTGATATTCGGAAAATAGGAGCGCCGGCCCAGGATCGTGGTTAAATATCCGTCCTTTTTGGCTTTTTCCCTTTGGCCGTCCAGGAATTCTTTAATTCCCGCATAGCGCGCGAAATAATTTTTAATGAATTGATCCGCTTCCGGGATCGGGATATTCAGGTCCTGCGACAACCCGTAACTCGTTTTTCCGTAAACGATGCTGAAATTGAGCGTCTTCGCGGCATTACGCATTTCCCGCGTCACTTCCTTTTCTTTTACCCCGTAAAGCAGCGTGGCCGTAAAAGTGTGGATGTCCTTGTCTTCTGCAAAAGCTTTCGTCAGGTTTGCATCCCCTGAAAAATGCGCGAGCACCCTCAGCTCGATCTGCGAATAATCTGCGGAAAGGATCTTCCCTTTTTTCCTTGCCCTCGGCACAAAAGCTTTCCGGATCAGCCGCCCCATTTCGGTTTTGACCGGGATATTCTGGAGATTCGGGTCCGAGCTCGAAAGGCGCCCGGTATCCGTGGTCGTCTGGTTAAATGAAGTATGAATGCAATGCGTCTGGGGATTCACCATCTCCGGAAGCGCGTCCAGATAAGTCGATTTCAGTTTTGCGCGTTCGCGATATTCCAGGATCTTCCGCGGCAGCTCATGATCCCGCGCAAGTTTTTCAAGCACGCTTGCATCGGTCGAATAACCCGTCTTGATCTTTTTCAGAGGCGGAAGCTTCTTTTGAACAAAAAGCACTTCCGCAAGCTGCTTGGGCGAATCCAGATTGAATTCCGTCCCTGCCTCGTCGTGAATGTCCTTTACCAGCCCCTCGATCTCCCGGGACGCCTTATCCGAAAGTTCCTTCAAGAACCCCAGGTCTAGCGCAACGCCGTTCCTTTCGACCGTTGCGAGCACCCCGGACAAGGGAAGCTCGACTTTTTCATAAAGCTCCGTTAGCCCAAGCGTCTTCAGCTTTTCTTTAAAGATAGGGACAAGCCGCATCACGCAGTCGGCGTCTTCGCATGCATAAGCCGTGATCGTCTCAAGCGGCACGACATCCATGGTGATCTGCTTTGCGCCTTTCCCGATCAAACTCTCCGTCGTGATCTTCTTAACGCTCAGGTTTTCGAGCGAGATATCATCCAGATTGTGGTTCCGTTTCACCGGATCGATCAGATAACTCGCGATCATCGTGTCAAAGGCGATGCCCGAAAGCCGGACACCATGCCGCGCCATGACGATCTCATCGTATTTGATATTCTGCCCGTATTTGGCGATATCGCTATCCTCAAGAACGGGTTTTAGCGCCTTCAGGATCTCGGCAAACGGCAGTCCCGGGCCCTGATGTTGCGGGCAAGACACGGGAACATACCAGGCCGTAAAAGGTTCCCAGCAAAAGCTCATCCCGACCAAAGCGGCCTTCATGGGGTCGGCGGAGGTCGTTTCCGTGTCAAAGCTGAAAGCTTTTACTTTTTGGATCTCTTGAACAAACGCCTGGAGCTCCCGGGGGGTTTGAACCGTCTTGTAATCACGATCCTTGGCTTCTTTTTCTCCCTGCGCCACGACCGTTTTCAAAAGCCCGCGGAAATCGTATTTTTTAAAAAATTCCGTAATCGCCGGGCTGTCGGGCTCTTTTACGGAAAGAGCCGGCCAGTCGATCTCGAGAGGCACGCTCGTATCGATCGTTGCAAGCTTCAGGGACATCTCCAGGTCACTTCGGTTCTCCAGGATCTTTTGCTTCTGCTTTTCGGATGAAACCTGTTCCACCTTTTCAAGAAGCCCGCTTACGGAGCCGAATTCCTGGACCAGTTTGATCGCTGTTTTTTCTCCGATCCCCGGAACACCCGGGATATTGTCCGAGGCGTCTCCCATCAGCGCGAGAATATCCGTAACTTTCTCGGGACCAAGCCCTCCGAACCGCTCCCGAACCTTTTCAATGTCATAGACCCGGTTCTCTTTGTGGGGCTGAAGGATCTTGATCTGTTCATCCACCAGCTGAAAAGCGTCCTTGTCGGCGGTGATAATGAAGACCGGATGACCCTCTTTCTTGCCCCGGAGGGCCAGGGTCCCGATCACATCATCCGCTTCAAAGCCTGCTTTTTCAAAAATCGCCCAGTTCGAAAGCCTGCAGAATTCCTTGATAGGTTCGATCTGGCTCACAAGCTCTTCGGGCATGGGCTTGCGGTGCGCCTTGTATTCCTTATATTGCTCGTGCCGGAAGGTCGGCTCTCTGCGATCGAAGCATATCGCCACAAGGTCCGGCTTCTGGTCTTCCATGAGTTTGCGCATCATGGTCACAAATCCATAGATCGCGTTCGTGGGCTCTCCCTTGGAATTCGTCAGGTTCGGGATCGCATAAAAGGCCCGGTAACAAAGCGAGTGCCCGTCCACCAGGAACAGTTTTCCCCCTTGAGAGTTTTCTTTCGGGGCTTTTCTTGTCATTTTGAGATTCAATTGAGACTTAGGCCTTCGGTCCTGGGTTTATGTCTCTGAAAAATACGCGGAAAGAGTCGAAAGCGGCGATTAAGATACTGGGATCAGTTTGAAATTGGGTCTCTTTTGCGTGGAATTTGGATCGAAATTGACTTTCTACCGAGCCTGCTTCTCTGTGCGTCCCAACCAACCCCTTCATTTCAATAAGGTTGGGATGAAAGCGGGCATAGGATACCCAAGCCTTCCTATTGGGTCAAGTTTTATTTATGTCGCTTCTTTCGCCCTACCTCTTTCCTTTGCCTGGGATCTGGGTCTTGGAAAGCTGGAGGGCAAGCTCGCGCGGATCTATGGCTACTTCAAGGGCATCCTCATAGCCGATAATGCCTTGTGTATAGAGCTGCTTGAGATAATCATCCAGCATGATCATGCCATAGCGGGAACCGGTCTGGAGCTCGGAAAGGATCTGATAGGTCTTCCCTTCCCGGATGAGGTTCCGGATAGCCGGCGTCGCGAACATGATCTCGAAAGCCGCCACACGGCCCTTTCCATCCAGCCGGGGCACAAGCACCTGCGAGATCACCGCCACGATCGTCACCGAAAGCTGAACCCGGACCATCGGCTGCTGCTCCGCGGGAAAAACATCGATGATGCGGTCGACGGTGCGCGCGGCACCTGTCGTATGAAGCGTCGAGAAAACCAAATGGCCCGTTTCCGCGGCCCGGATGGCCGATTCCATTGTTGTGAGATCGCGCATTTCCCCGATCAGGATCACATCCGGGTCCTGGCGCAGGGATTTGACGATCGCTTCGGCAAAGCTCGGGACATCTTCCCCGACTTCGCGCTGGGTCACGATGCTTTTTTTGTGAGAATGAACGAATTCGATCGGGTCCTCCGCTGTGATGATGTGCTTGGGGAAATTTTCGTTGATGTAATTGAGCATGGTCGCAAGCGTCGTCGTTTTACCCGACCCGGTGGGGCCGGTCACAAGCACGAGTCCGCGCGGAAGGTTCAGCGTTTCGATCAGCTGGGACGGAAGCCCGATATCCTGAAAGGTATAGAATTTCGAGGGAAGAAGCCGCAGGACCAGCGAATAGTTCCCCTGCTGCTTAAAGCACGAGACGCGGAAACGGGCTTTATCTTTAAAGGAAAACCCGAAATCGATCCCGCCGACTTCCTCGATCTTTTTGCGCTGGACTTCGGTGGTAACCTCTTTAGCAAAAGCTTCGGTGTCCTGAGGAGTCAGGGGTCTGTCGCCGACCGAAACAAGGTCCCCGACCATGCGGTAGGTCACGGGCCGCCCTACGGTCAGATGAATATCCGACGCTTCTTTTTCGATCGATCCCAACAGAATACTTTCGATGGCCATGGATATGCTCCTTTAAAATGAATTCGGTGCGGTAAGACGCCTCTTTCCGTTATTGTCGACTTTCATGATGAAAAGCTTAAGGAAGCTCCCCCCTCCGTCCGGGGTTCAAAAGATCAGCCGTCCGAGCCCCCACAACGCTATCGAAATAGATCCCGCTAAAAGGCTCAGGACCGGCCATCCCTTCATGGAAACTGGAAGACGCGAAAAAAGGAGTCGGTACCGTAAACCCAAAAAACAGGTCTGAAAGAGACCTATCCCGACGCTCACGGTTCCTGCCATCGCAAGACCGTGGATTGGGTCGTATTGCTTGGTATAGATCCAGAAGATAATCACGATGGCAGAAAGAAGAAAAACATCTGTCTTCCTCTGATAGCGCGCCGTCAGATAAACAATAAGACCCGCGCTGAGAAGGCCGTACTCTTGCGCGAAGGGCCGGGTCTCTTTGAATAAAAGCAGCGCCGCTAAAAGCATGAGCGCAAGATCGACCGTCAACAAGAGATCCGCGGCCTCTCGCCAGATCCTTAAAAGCCCCTGGACGGGTTTTTGAAGAGGCGCAGGCCGGGCGCCCCGCATCGCCAACAAAAAACCGGCTAGAATGATCAAGGAATACATTATTGATCCCCCCGGAATGGCTGGCTTTTCCATAAGAAGGCGATCGCCGCAAGCGCAAACAGCAGAACCGCCGGTTGATCAGCCAGCGGCATCCCCAAACGGTTTTCACAGGTCTCCCGGAACAGGGTCAGAATCGCTACAAAAGCGATGAAACTGACCCCGGCTAGAACCCTTTCGAAGAGGTAGCGAGGCACTTCCCTCGAGAACACGCGAACACGGCCGGCTTTCCCCGTCCCTTCAAGAAAAGAGACCGGCATCAGAAAAAAAACGCTCAGGATCCAAAACGGTGGCAGTTTTGTGACTGTCCAGACCGCCTGCGCCCAAACGATAAGCCAGAGAAAGAAGGCAGGCTTCATGGACCGTTCCGGGAAAAAGCGGTGCGTGAACCAAAAAAAGGCCGCCGTGATCCAAAGGAAAAGAACGACCCCAAGGGCTGCGACCCCGCTCCGGAAAAGATCCAACGGATAGAGCATAAAAGGCAGATACGCCAAAAGCAGTCGCGAGAAAAGACTTTCCGGCAATTTCATGGTTCCAAAGACTCCCCTTTTAGAGTACGAGACACTGCGCCGCAAAAAAGATCGCGGCCAAAAGACACAGGAAAAACGCGAGAAATAAATGCTGGGCGATCAAAATGACTTTTCTTTTCATGCTTTTGTCCGGTAAGTCGCTTTAAGCGTTTGTCGGGTCTTGTAAGGAACGGGTTTGATCCAAAGATCCAGCCAAGGCGTCAAAAGGTTCATTAAAAGGATCGCGTACCCGACCGTCCGGATCGAAAATCCGCCGGGGACAAAATTTGAACTTAAAAGCGCGGCACCTAGGACGAAAACCCTCACGCCTTTTCGGGTTAAGGGCATGACCACGGGATCCGCAAGAAGAAAGAAAGCTGTTAAAAGAACACCGCTAAAAAAGGAGGCCGTCGCCTCACCACCAGAAGGAAGCATCCCGCAGAAAAGACAGACGGCTATGAAAAGGGCGGGCGATTCCCAATAACCTTGTTTTTGTCTGAGCATCACAATCCCGCCCAAGCCGATCGCCGCGAGAACCCAAAGACTTCCGGTTCCGGCAAAAATCATCGGCTCGGTCATTGTCTTAGGGAAAGCAAGCTGGAGAAACACGCGCGACAAAAGGACCGGATGAAGAGGATAAGACCCCGTTCCTCCCAAAACCTCCTTCCCTGCCACGATCATGACAAAAACACCTAAGATCAAGATCTCCGAAGGACACCTTGAAGGCATCAAGAGCGCAAAAAGAGATGCGGCAAGGACTGTTTCCCCACTTTTCAGATTTTCTTTTTTCTTCAAGATCTTTGCGGCGAGAAATTCAAACGCTGTCGCGCTCACCAGGCAGATCAAAAGAACCCGTAAAATTTCCGCGTGACCGGTAAAACAGGCCGCGATAAAAACAGGAAGAAGAGCAACCAGCTGACCCCAGGATCTTTTCGCCAAAGAATCCGTGGAGTGAATGTGCGGCGGAAGCGTTTTTTTATAAGAAGTTGTCATTTCAGCCACGGATCACCGCCTTAGGCCCGTGAGAACGAGCTAAACGGATAAGCTCCAGCATCGGCCGCTTGGAGGGGCAAACGAAGGCGCAGTTCCCGCATTCGACACAGTCTGAAGCCCTCCATTCCGCGGTGGTCTCAAACTCATTTCGTTCCGCAGCCAGCGTGATCATCACGGGGGAAAGCGAAACAGGACAGCTATCGACGCAGCGATTACAGCGGATACAAGGTTCTTCGACTTCTTCTCGCACGATCTCCGGAGGAAGGCCGAGGATCGCGTTCGTGCCCGCCATCATGGGAACTTCCAGGTTGTTCTGCGCTGTTCCCGCCATCGGTCCGCCCATCAAAACTTTTCCCGGCTCGCGCATCATTCCTTTGCATGTACGGATCGCATCATGAAAAGAGATCCCCACCGGCAGCCAGAGGCTCCGCGGTTCCACCACGCATTCCCCTCCGACCGTCACAACTCTTTCATAGAAAGGTTTTCCAAGCGCGACGGCTTCATAAGCCGCGAACGCCGTAGATGCCGGGAAAATAATAACTTCTTTCTCCCGCCCGCGAAACCACTTCTCAAGCAATACGCTTTCGAGGCCTTGCGGGTAACGCACGGGCACGGTCCGCACCTCGGCATGCTCCCATTTAAGGAAGTAGATCTTGCTTTTAATAAGCTCCACCATTTCAAGATTTGAGTTTTCGGCCGCGAAAATGATCCTTTCTGCTCCGCAACTTTTCCTGAGAAGTTCGGCTCCTTTTAAAATTTCCAAGGGCTGGGCCATGGTGAGCACTTGCTCGCAAGTGACATACGGCTCGGGCTCGCAAAGATTAATAACCAGGGTTCGCACGCCGGCATGACGGAGAAGCTTGGCGTGGACCGGCTCCATTTGCGGGTCGGTCGTTACAAGACCGGAGTACTGGAACGCCCAAAGAAGGTCTTTGGCGGCCAGCTCCTCCCATCCCTTCCGCAATTCCGGGGAAGGAAGGGTCTTGGGTTCCCCCTGCCGCCGGATCTCGATCATCAGGCTTTCGCTCCCCAACGCATCCGGAAAAACCGAGACTTTTTCGACAATGCCGCACATTCCCGCGTGAACGGTCACGCCTTCTGTCACTTGCACCCCTGACCCGCCTTTTATTTTTTCTTGATGAGCGGTAGCCGGGACAGCTATTTTTTGTCCTGTCTGGATCTTATCGCCGGATCTCACGCAGGGTGAAGAGGTGTTGGGGATGGGGATACGGATCTTTTCGGGAGGATAGGACCGCTTGAGATTCCAGTTAAGCAGGCTCGCCTCTTTTTTCCTTTCGAGACGAATACCTGCGGGCATCTTGAGAGGCAAAGGCGTTTCCTTTCGAGCTATTTTTTTGAAGCGGCTCCGGTCATTCCAGCAAGGATCTTGTCGACCTGGATCCGCTCCTGAAAAACTTCCTTGAGCCGGCCGAACAGGCAGCTGTCCATGTTGAGGCCTTCAATATCCGGCAGACTGCCAAGGACCGGAATACCGGAAAGATCATGGATCACTTTCGGGTTGGTAAGTTCTGCCATGGAATAATTCGTCACGGAAACACGGTTAAAAATAATGCCGCGGACTTCAAGCCCCCGGATCATCGCCGCGTCCACGGTCAGAAGCGTGTGGTTGATAGCCCCAAGACCCGCATAAGCCACGATCACGATAGGAAGGCCCATGTCGCGGATGAGGTTGGCGACATAGTAGTCTTTTTTCAGCGGGACCATGAGCCCGCCTATCCCTTCGACGATCATAAAATCATAATGCTTTTGAAGCTGCCGGTAACTTTTGAGAATGCCCTGAACATCCACTTCTTTTTTTTCAAGCATCGCCGCAACATTCGGAGAAAGAGGGTTCCGGAAACGGGCGGGACTGGTAAGCGGCGGCCGTTCATTCTGGGCGGCCTCCATCAGGAATGCCGCGTCTTGCGAAACAAGCCGTTCATCCCGGCCATAGCAACCGGTCGCTACGGGTTTCATAACGCCCACCGTCAGCCCGCGGTCGCGGAGCACAAGCGCGAGACCGGCAGCGATCACAGTCTTCCCCACATCGGTATCTGTTCCTGTGATGAATATTCCGGCTTTCATGCGCTTTTCTCCGAAAAACCGGGAAACGCAAGGCGAGTAATGGCTAACGAAAAATTATTTTCTTTTCCGTTCCCCGTTCCCCGTTCCCCGCAAGCTCTTCTCATCATTTTGTTATTTCCTCTATCGACTCATAAGTGATATCCAGCAATTTATTCAGTTCGCTTTCCGTCATCGCCAGAGGCGGCATCAGAACGATCACCGATCCAAGCGGCCGGAGGATCGCGCCTTTTTTGCGCGCCCGCTCGATCACGCGGACGCCGATCTTTTCTTTTGCTTCGAAATTTTCCTTGGTCGTCTTGGTCTTGACCAATTCGATCCCGATCATGGTTCCGCATTGCCGGATGTCGCCGACCGCTTTTAAATTATAAAAATCTTTCAGCCTGTCCTGCATCAGCCGGATCTTCGGCTGAAGCTTCTCGAGCGTCCGTTCTTTATGGAAAAGATCTATTGTCGCGATCGCCGCCGCGCATGCCAGCGGATTCGCAGTATAAGTATGTCCATGGAAGAAGGCTTTGAAATCCTCGTGCTTCCCGAGAAAAGCTTCGTAAACCTCTTCGGTTGTTAGGGTTACGGCAAGTGGAAGATAGCCACCCGTGATGCCCTTGGCCACGGCCATAATATCCGGCGTCACGCCTTCATGTTCTGCCGCAAACATTTTTCCGGTCCGCCCGAACCCCGTCGCAACCTCGTCAAAGATCAGGAGCGTATTATACTTTCGCGTTAGCTCCCTCGCACGGGAAATATATCCGGCGGGCTGATCAATCATTCCGGCCGCGCCTTGCATTAAGGGTTCCATGACAAATGCGGCGAGCTCTCCCTGATGTTCGCGAAGAACGGTCTCCATGATTTCCAGCGACTCTTTTTTAACCTGTTCTAGGTCTGGGTGACAGTCACCCTTTTGGTGACTGTCACCTTTTTTTCTCCATCGATAGCGGTAGGGCGAAGGGATCTCCAAAGTCTCGAAAAGAAGCGGCTTGTAGAGTTGATGAAAAAGGTCGATCCCGCCGAGACTCACGGACCCGATCGTGTCGCCGTGATAAGCGTTCGTGA
>CAZGCC010000025.1:0-18565 GCA_964524195.1 uncultured bacterium
GTGAGAGCTCCTTGGAAAACTGGTAGGCCTTCCGCTTGTCCTCCTCGTCGCCCCCCAAAAACTCGCGGAGACCTTTTTCGATATCGCCCAAAAGCGGCGCCTCGTTTTCCGTAAGAGAGCTGTAAACGTCCCGCAGAACGCGTTCCAGGATCATTTTTTCACTTGCCGCCCACGGCCTCGCCGGGGCGATCATTCTCTGGAGAAGTTCCTTCAGGAACTGCAGGAACGTGGAATCGGCGTCCCCGTCCCTTGGAAAAAGCGCGGCCTTGGAAGGAAACGGATTAAGAGCGTAATTTTCCGAGCACTCCACTTCAAAATACGCGCCCCCAAGCGTCTGGGAAAGCTTCCGGTAACTTCCTCCCAGGTCGATCACGATCACTTCGTGCGCTTTGGCAGCCATGAGAAAATGAAGAAGAAGGTAGGATGTAAAAAATGATTTCCCGGCGCCGGTAGCGCCCAGCATAACGGCATGTTTCGCCGTGAGCTTCGGATCAAAAAGATCAAGCGAGAGGGGCTCGTCCCTCCAGGTTTTAAGTAAAATGCCCTGCCCTTCCGTTCCCTTCCAGCTGCCCTGGACCGGCAAAAGATGGGCGGCGGCATTAGACGGAACAGGAAACGCGAGAGGGTTCTCGTCCCCCTGGAGCGGAAGGCAGTTCAGAAAAAGGCGGTCGTGGTTCATGTGATCGACAATGCCTTCAGCGCCTCCGAGCCTGCGGAACGCGCGTAAAACGTTCCCCGATCTTTCACGGACCGCCTCTTGGGTCTTTCCTTTGACCAGCACGGCAAGCGAAGCGTAAAGGATCTTGTCCCAGGTGGTGGCGAGCTCACTCAAAAATTCGTCGGCCTCCCCGGCCTTCGCGACCGCCTCATGGTCCCGGCTGCGTGAGAAGAAGTTTTTTGCGCGCGCGTAATTCCCTTCCCGCTTGATCCGGGACTTCTCCTTCTCCTGATCAGGAACTTCAAGCGTGAGCGTCAGGAGATAATCCCGGCCGAGTTCCTTTTCGAAATCACGAATGGATTTGAGGGTCGTTTCCTCCGGAAGAGCGCAGAGATTGATCCCCTGATGGAAATATCCGTTCAGATAAAAGTCGCCGTAGTCAGAGACCGGAAGGTTTAAAAGAAGACGCGACCGGAGGCTTGCGCGTTCCACGCCGTAGGGCACGGCCTTAAGAAGTCTTTCGCCTGACACCTCCTGCCCGGAATAGGAAGGATTAAACAATTCGTAAAGATACCCGGCAGTTTCGCTGTCGAGCATGGGCCGAACACCTAACCCGAGGGCCTTCAGACCTTCCGAGACCTCTCCGGAAACGGCATAGAGCGCCTCCTTCGTTTTCTCAAATTCGATCTCGGAAGCACAGTGCGCTTTCTTTCCGAACGCGATCGAGATATCGGGAAGCCAGGAAGCTCTTGTTTTTCTCTTCTGCGGAGAGATCGAGACAAACAAAAAAAGCTCTTTCTTGAAGAATGGGTGCTGCCGCCAGAACCGGACCTTGGACGCGACAAGAGTCCGGGAGAGAGGGTCCTCGCCTGAAAGCGAGTCCCGGTAACTTTTTAAAAGAGATTCGTCGCCCTCCCGGGACCGTGCGATGAAATGAAGGACCGCGCCTTCCGGGAGCGCGTTAAGGAACTTTCGCGTCCGGTTCTCGAAGTCCGCGATCGTTTCGTCGGCCTGAAGCAAAATGTCTTTGGGCTCGATCACAAAACCCATCCCCAAAACGCCGGTCACACCGATCAGAATACCGTTTTCGCTCCTGTAGGGACCGAACTGCCTGAAAAAAGGTAGCCGCAATTCTCTTTGGATCAGGTCCCTCATTTTTGTCAGGAATGAAACGCTCATTCGAAGATCTCCTTTTCAGTTTCCCGCTGCATGGGATAGCTTTTGGGACGGACAAGAAATCCCACGGCCGAGCCCGTCCAGTGCGGGGGTTTGTTATTTTTATAAAGACGCAGGAAAAAATACGCCCCGAGAAGAAGCGCCGTGTTCACGATGAGATTCGCCGAGAACATGAAAACGATAAGAAAAACAGCGAGCAACAGGAACAGGTCGAAGAATTCAAGCCCGAAGATCCTGTTCGCCGTTCTGATTTTCCTGAACCACTTCACGGTATTTTTCATTCTTCAGCTCCTCAAAAGCGTGTGATGCTTTGAATGAAATCAAGGACCGCCCGGGCCAGCATGATGAGCGCCCCGCCCCCCGCGGCGAGCGCGCCGCGCTGCATCCCCCGCTCATCGCCAAGAGCCATGGAAACACCCGCGACCGCGATCCCGATCACGAGCACTCCCGGCCCCACCGTCCGGATCAAGAAATCCCCGATCCCCGTCAAAAAGGAATCAAGGTCGGATTCCGAGCTTGCCTCCGCGAAAGCAACGGTCGCCTGAAGCATCAGAAGAGATGCCGGTATCAAGATCCTGAAAATCTTCTGCTTTATTTTTTCGTTCATTGTTTTCCTCCAAAATTTTGAGGGGGAGTGCTTTAAACGGCTGGTAAGGCCTTAGGCCTTTTACCGCATAAGCGGGGCCGCGCATCCCCCTCATGGGAGGTCCACTTACGACATGGGCATTCACACCAAACGAACATTTTTATACTGAAAATAATTTTTTCAGCGTTCGCAGAAGAACCCGCTGCACGCTCCTTTCCGTCTTCCCGAGCATGGAGGCGATCTCTCTGACGCTCTGGCCGTCCCGGTAGCGAAACCTCAGAATTTTCTTCTGCTTCCGAGTGAGTCTCCGGCACGCGGCTTTTTTTAAGAAAAGAGCCCCTCGCTTGCGTCTCGCCAAACCGCGGGCAAAGGCCTCCCTTGATTTCTGGCGAAGTCTCTGGACTGTCCTAGGGGCAATCCCTAAAAGACTCGCCACCTCGCTTTCAGACAGTCTTTTTTCATAGCAAAGCCCGTAGATCAGCGCCTGGCGCGGCGTGAGCGCTCCTTCCTTGATGAGAATATTCAGGGCGCGATTTCCGTTTTTCAGTTCCGAGACCCGCTCTTTTTTCTCTTCGGCCGCGATCAAGCCATCAAGCGGCGTCTTTGAACGCTCCGCGATTATTTTGCGTGCCTCCAGTTCAAAGGGGGCCATGGCGGGCATGGTTCCGAGATCCTCGACTCGTGTGAAGTCAGTCGATATCTGCTTCGACCTGGGTCTGTTTCTCTTCGCGGAGTGCGCTTCACGTTGGACGTCCTCTCGTTTCTCTTTCATGTTCTCCTCGCTTTCCGCCGCGCGAGGACTGGAACGAAGAGAAAAAAAGCGGGCAGCTTGGGAGAGCTGTCCGCTTAAATGATCACGTCAAACCTGGAATGGACACACCATGGACGTGCGGAAAAACAAAAAAAGATTTTATGGGGAGGGGGCAATCACTACGTGGGAAACTCGGGAGGAAGGGTGGGCTGGAAATGGACACACACCAAGCGTGACACGGAAACTCTCCGCGCTGCCGCTCGTTCCAGCCCCTAAGCGGCACTTGGGGGTAAGTCCGGCTCGAAGCGCCTCCATGGGCGCTTGCCCCCGGTCCTACCCCTCACAATCTTTTAATCAATTGTGAGATGTCATGCGCGCGTTCAGCAGGAGATATCCAGTGAACGCGGCGCTACAATGATCCGGCTCGGTATGTCCGGACTCGGAAAGAAACCTAGCCGCTCAAATGAAATATGTCAAGAAAGCGGCCTGGTTGAATTTAGCAGTTTGGGACAAGCCTTATCAATTCATAGCTTGCTTACCCAAAAAGGACACCCTTAAGGGCGGCGAGGTTCTACCCCCGCCGCCCGTACCCTCACCCATTACTTTTTCCGCAGCTGTTTTGATATCCTTTCAAAACTCCGGACGCCGGAATCGACCTTGTTTGGGATCGTCTCCCAGCCAAAGGATTTTCCTGGCGCCTGGGCGCTCCCGTAAGGAGGCGTGGGAACCGGGACCTGACTTACCCGGCCCGGGTCAGGCGTGTTTTGAGTGAAGGCCTTCCAACCCGTAAGCACAGGTCTCCACACGAATACCGCGAGAAAGATCCACGGCAGAAGCCATAATCCGTAACGAAAGGCGCAAAGACACGTCTTAAAGATCAAAAGCAAGACGCTTTTGTGGAACTGAAGCATTTTCCTAATCTCGTTTTTCAAAAGCTCTTTTTTCATAAGGCCTCCCTCCTGCGCGTGGTTTTGCCATCAGGATCTGACGCTCGCAGCAACGAGAGATCTACCGCATCCTTTGCCGTGTATTTCATATTATGGAGATGCAGATTCCCGGTTTCCGCGTCCTTCAACTGAGCCGCAAGGCTCGCTTTATGAACGCTCATATAATCCAGATCCCGATCGCTGAATTGTTTTTCAAACTGTTTGATCCACTCTCTTAAGTTCATATCCTGCCCCCTCTATGATTTGTGGTTTTTACGGACAAGCATTCGTGTGAGACGCGAAAGGCGGAGGCCTGACCTCCGCCCTTCGTGCTGTTCCTAGCGGTTAGACTCCTGCAAGATCGAAGAGATCCGCCGTTTTCACGCTATTTTTCTCCAGACAATCAAAGCTGCAGGCTTCGCACATGAACCTGCGGCTCATGTCGTCGTAGAAGAGCTCCTCCGCGACAAACTCTGCGTCGCAGATCGCGCAAGGGATCTTTGAACGCTCGTTCATTCCGGAACCGTCCAGAAGTCCGAAATCCTGCAGCTCACCAAAGGAGAAAAAACGCGGCGGGCGCTGGCAGCGAAAATCGTCTTCCACCCATCCCGCCTCGAGTGACCCCGCATACGGCTTCATTTTGCACGGGGTCTTTTTCATGCGGCTTTTGGAATTGAAGTTCCGGACATCCGCGACGTAAAGATGGTCCTCCAGGATCGCCCAAACGGAGCCCTGAAGACCGTTACGCGCGAGTGCGTACTCAAGATGCTCGTGGTCGCTTGACCAGAAGAGGGTCATGAGCCTGGGGACATAGGCGACATGAAGCGGCCTTTCATTGTTCCGGACAAGAAAGAGCCTGCACGGATCGCCCTTGAGAGCGAACCCGAGCGCGAAATCCCCTTCCATCTCCCCGAGCTTCGAGACCATGCCCTTCACGCTCAACTCCCCGTCAAGAACCCGGAAGATCGCCTCGCTATCGACCGGCGTTTCCGGAGTTTTCGAATATTTCTTGAGAAGCGCTTCCCGGTTCATGAAGTGGCCGTTATGCACCCCCAGAAAATGCTCCGTCTCGAAAGGATGACAGTGTTTATTCTGCACATCCCCGATCGTCGCAAGGCGCGTATGCCCGAGACAGATCTGTGTTTTATCGGTGATCTCGCGGATCATCCCCTGGAAACGTTTCGTCCTGAGAAGTTTCCCCGACGGCGCAGCTTCCTTAAAGAGTGTCCACTTCGCTGGAGACAGAAGCGCGATCCCCGTCCCGTCCTTTCCTCTTTCTTCATTTTGAAAAGCGAGGTCCATAATCATCCCCCGCAATTTAAAACGCTCGAGCACGCTTAAGGCTCCTTCTTTTTTCGCAAAACCGTAGATTCCACACATGGCAGTCTTCTCCTATTGTTATTGAGTGATTGTTTTGTTTAGAGTTTCGGGGCGGGACTTACGCGGCGGGAACAAGTAGCCGTTCGGGGTGGAACTTCTGAACGCGTTCGCGCACATATCGCGCGATCTCAGGCGTCAGGCCCAAGAACGGCACGAACAGTTCGAGAAGGTCGGAGAATGCGCCCGGCTGCGGCATCCGCACCTGTTTGATCTCCTGCGCCTTATCCACCATGGCCTGGCAGATCACGATGAAGTTCGTGATCTTAAGAGAGCTCAAAGTCCCGGAGTGATAACGGAACTCCAGGGAGCGCCGGTAAAACCACGAGTGGATATTGAGCCCGTAGTAGCGGGAGTGGTGGTACTTAGACTTCAGATCCACCTTCCGGCTCCCCTTGGGGCCGTACCAGAGCCTCTTAAGCGCTTCTTCATCTTTCGCACCGATCCGGAACCTCGATTTCGGGAATCTCTCGAGAGGCACGGAGTAACTCCCTTCATGACGGGATTCCGGGAGCATGGCATAAAGCACCGGCTCGAAATACCGCGTGATCTTCAGGAGCTTCTTGATCTCCGCGCATCCGAGATCGCGCCCGTCGATATGGACGTGGAGACCGCAGCTGCGGTTCACGAAATATCCCCAGCCCAGAAGACCGCCTGTGAATTTCTTGATCTCCTGAAAGCCTTCATCGCCTTGAAGGATCGGGCTCACATACTCACGGCCGTTATCTCCGAGTGATCCGTCCGTCACCTGCTGCCAGCTCCCGAGCCTTTCGGAAGGCAGATGATCCGCGTCTTCTTCCATCATGGCCTCGATCTCGATTCCGTATTTCCTCATGGAGCGGCACATGTTGAAAACGCCGCCTGAAAACTCCTGATATCGCGGAGTTCTTCCTTCCCGGTTGCTCCAGCAATCGTCGCAAAACATGTCTCCTTCCTCGTTCCGGAAACAGGAATCAGGGTTGATCTGATCCCGGCATTCGGAGCAAGAGGCGACGCGCTCGCTAAAACAGCTCTCGCAATAATCCCGGTCGTGGAGCTCGGAATAAAAAGCGCGGTCGGAACGGACATAGACCTCGCAGCCCGAGCAGTAGCGGAAATGCTCGTCGATACACTTTTCGCAATAGAGCTTGTCACTTACCTCCGTCATGCTGTTTTTCCGGCACACCTCCCCGCAGTGGGCGCACGTCGCGTCTGTAGAATTTTCCGTTTCTTGCAAAACCTGGGTTTCTGTTGTCATGGCGGTTCTCCTTTCGTTTATAAAAAAAGCGGGAAGAGACTTGCTCTCCCCGCTCGAGTGTTTTGATTTCCTTTTTCGCGTTACAATTTCCCGGTCATGCCTTCCCTCGTTTTTTTTCTTCCCAGGAATCGCGCCTTATCAGTAGTTCCTGCATGACATCTAAAGTCGCCATCGTCTTCCCAAAACGCATCCGCCCTGGGCAACGGATCTCTTTTCCAAGTGCTCGGTAAAGCCTGAGAAGTCTTCGGTGAGCTTTTTCCCTCAAAATAAGTCGCATACAAATCCCTCCTTCTGTTTTTGTTTTTTAGAGTTGGCTTCGTTCCGAAAAGCTGAAATACTGGTTCTCGCCGATAATGATGTGATCAAGGATCCTGATCGAAACCGTCTGGCATGCCGCTTTGATCTTCTGGGTGATCTCGTAATCTTCGCGGCTGGGTTCGACTTTCCCGGAAGGATGGTTATGGACGAGCACCAGGCTCGACGCGTTTTGAAAAAGCGCTTCCCGCACAACCTCCCGGGGATGCACCGCCGCCTCATCCACCGTCCCGAAGAACATGTCCTTTTCACCGAGGATCTTTAAACCCTTGTCGAGGAAGATCACCTTAAAGACCTCGCGCTTAAGATCCCGGAGACTGGCCGTGAGGTAATCGGTGACCGCTTGGGGACTCCGGACGAAGTTCTGCCCGATCATTCCCTGTTTTAAGACGCGCCGCCCGACCTCACGCACGGCCTGAAGCACAACCTGCTGCGATTCAGGTAGATCCCTGAGATCAAAGAGCTGCCTCAGGCCCCCCGCCTTATGGAGCAGCGCTAAGGCAACACCCACTTCCGTTTGCTCGTACGTGCATTTTTTGAGAATGGGAGAGAGAAGCTCCGCGTCAGACAAAGCATCTATCCCTTTTTCTACCGCTCTTACCGCGGGCCGTTCGCTTTCCGGCCAATCTCTGACCGATAATTTCTTTCGCATGGGGATACCCTCCTTTTAGACGCAAAAAGAGGCGGACTCCCTTTGACAGGAATGCCGCCTCTCTTGAGCGCGCTTGGTTTATTTTTCTTTTGCTTCAGCGGATCACGATCTCCCAGCCGCTTTTTTGAAACCGGGAAATCAGTCCCGCGTGTTTTTTGAGATCATTTCTTCGAACGATCAACCTCATGGGATTCACCTCCTTTCAAAAAAAAGGGGGAGACAGCCTGGAAAAAGCGCCGTCTCCCCTCTCTTTTTTTTAATTTCCGTGCGACTTCTTTACGCCGCGTGATCAGACTCGGTTCGCATCAATCCCGTGATCACTTCGTCAAGCGAGGTCCCAAGGATCGAGACACCCTTCGTCTTGGAAGGAACAAAGGCGCCGTCCTTTTTGGCTTGAAAAAACTTCTGAATATTGACAAACGCGTTCTTGGTTCCGCTGCCCTTGGAGATCCTAAAAATCTCCGTCTCAGAGAGCGGCACCTCGAGGATCTTGACACTCCGGAACTGCTCTCCCTCCGGGCACTGGACCTCAGGCGCCTTGCGAGCCAGGATGAGCCCGGCGATAATGTCTTCGCGGATCTTTTCCGGGAAGCACACCCCTTTGGTTGTCGGGACGAGAAGAGTCGCGTCTCCTTTGCTCCGGAAAAAGATCCTGATGTCGACATACCTCTCCCCCTTGTAAACATTCCGGGAGATCCGGTAGACGTCATTTCCCGACCTCGGAACGTCGCAGAGGACCACGTTTTCATTTTTTTCGTTTCGAACTGCAGTTGCTGTTTCCATGTGAGTGTTCTCCTTGTTTGTGGTTAAAGTTGAAATGCACTGGGTAAAGCGGTGTTGTGGCGAAGTCACCTCCTTTTTTTGAATGCGCCCGGAAACGAAAAAAGGGGAAGACCCGGGCAACTGACCCAGGCCTTCCCCTTATCCGTTAAGGCTTTTGCGAAGTTATGTTTCTGTGGCTATTACTTGTCTTTGAGTCCCATGCCGCGAACAGTGCTTAAAGGATCCGCAACCTCGGGCGGCATGGCCCCTTCCGCGACCGGAGGAGCCTCTTTTGGCTTCGGCACTACTTCCTTAGCCGCCCTTACTTTATCGATTTGCTTTCCTCGTAGAGGCTTAAAAATGCCCGGATATTCCGGGTGCCCGAAAAAATCCAGTTTAATGTGATCGGTAAGTAACCCCGGACTTTTCAAGATCACAACTGCTTCCCCTCTTTTAAGTTCTCGGATCAGGTCCGGCTCTATCTTGAACTCCTGCCCTTCCCGGACAGACCCCGTGCCGGTCAGCCCTTTTCCCGTAAGACGCTCTTCGGTCTGATAGGTCGGTATCAGGGTCTTGCGCGTTCCCGCGATCTTTGAGAACTTTTCAACCGCGTCGGGGTCATCTTGCCTCAAGATGATCTTGATATTCGTGTTCTCGATCACCTGCTGCTGGAAATTCGGGGCTGACCGGAAATAGAGATCGCCAAGCGACTGGTGAAAGAGCGCGATAGCGATCTTTGAGGCCCGGGATTTATTTAAGAAATCCACAAACCCGAGATCCAGAAAGCTCGCGGCATCGTCAATAAAGACCGGGAAGAAATGCCGCTTGGACGCCTGAATGTTCGATTGAATGTAGCTTGAAACGGTCTTCAGGTCCTGAAGGATCATCCTCCCCATACGCCTGGCCGTATCCCCGTACCCTTGAAGATCGAGCGCGAAGTAAACGATCTTCTTCTCCTGATAGATCTCCAAGAGATCGATCTCGGGTCTCTCAGTATCGAGTTTCTCGGAAAACTCGCTCCGGGACGAAAGGTAGAGATCGGCCATGAGCCCTGAGAGGAACTTCCGGTTGTCGTGGAAGTTATTGATCATGGTAACCAAGTCCAGCTGCAGGTTCTTGTCTTTGGCGCCCGTCTGGTCCGCAAGCGTTTTCAAGGACCCCAGGTCCGTCAGGCACGAATGGAGCGTCCTGAACCGGATCTTTTGCCCGGTGAGAATGAGGGCGTTTAGGATCGCCAAGGCGGCCTGTTCCGCCATCCGCCGGTAGAATTCTTCGCTCCAGGCCATACTGCCCACGATCTTGTCCTTCAGTTCCGTGGCATTGCCCCTGAGGAGCGGGTTATAGGTATTGGACTTTTCCGGATGAGCGAGTGAGAAGAAGTAAAAGTCCTCGAGCCTGCCTTTGTCTTTAACGATCGAGTGGATGCGGTCAAGGAGCTCTAGATCCCCTTTCCCGTCGATCACGATCGCTCCCTTGCCATGATCGATGTCGTGGGCGAGCATGGGAAGAAGGACGGACTCCGTCTTCCCGGTTCCCGTGGAGCCGATCACCTGCATGTGCATCTCGCGCTGATCGTTCTTAAGAAAAAGCGGGCGGGCGCTTAAAAAACTATCCCCAAGATAAACTTGGGTGTGCGAAGACTTGTACCTTTGATAGCGCATGCGTCCCTTCCCCGGCTCCCGTTTTGTGGTGCCCCCTTTAAAAAGCTTCTCGTGACGTCCCAGATAGGCGACCACGAGAAATACCGGAAGTGACACAACGACGTAAAGAAGGTAAAAGAGTCCCAGCTTAAGGGCCGTTCCCTCCGCCTGATTTCTTCCATCATTTAAGAAAAACAGCTGCAACAGATCAAGAACGCGGTTAAACGATAGAGCGCTCGTAATCGAGACAGCAAACGAGAGCGCGAAAAGCGTCTTCTGAAACCACGGATTTTTGACCTTTGAAACAAGCGCCAGGAGAATATCCGCCAGCCCCAGCGGGACCGCCGAAAAGACACCCGCGAGCAGGCGCACCACCCAAGGTTCCTGTTTTTCTTGAATTTTCGGCATAGCGCTTTCACTCCCTAAAGGAGACGGCTAAGCTCAAATGTTGCCCTCATGTTTTCGAAAAGCGCTTTCCCTTTCCGCTCCATCAGATCCTCGTAATTGGCGAACCATACTTTTCTCGCGTCATACTTGAGGTCCAGAAGCCAGTCCCGAATATCCTTACGAATGATCACGAAAAGCAGCTTGTAACCCGCGTGCCCGTCATAATAATCGAACATCTCCTTGTAACGCGCCTTACCCTTTGTGATCCTGTTCTCAAATTCAATGGCGATCTTCTGGCCGCGGACCGTAAGGACCCCATCGGGTTTGTGGTAAAGATGATCCCGTTCCCGGAGGACCCGCTCACTTGTCCACTCACGCCACCCCAATTCCCGGAAAAGCATCCGGAGGTCGGTAACATGAAGGTCATGCGAAATATACCGCTCGAAATCACGGGTAAACTTAAGCGCCGGAATCCCGGAATCAAGCGATCTGGCCTTGAGCGCCTCCACAGCCTTTTCCGTTGAAAAATAGACATCCACTTTCTTTCTACCGCTGTACTTCTTCGACAAATATCCGGCCGTAACAAGTTTCGCCACGCGATGCTTGCAGGCATTTGCGTCTTCAGAGCATCCCTTCCAGAACGTATCGCTGATCTGGTTGTAAGCGAGGTAACGCTGTTCGTGCGCAAACTGCATGACCGCGAGATCGCGTTCCGTCAAAACAACCGGACTAGCATTTTCAACGACTCCTTCCGGCACCTGGGTTTCCTTACTTTCAATGTCTTCTGTCAACACACCCCTCCTGACTCTTAGCGACACCTATTTCCTTTTGATCCATCCTGCTTGAGGGGAGAAGCATGCCTGCTTCTCCCCTGTCGTCAGATGCTTAACGCGCCAGGCTGCTCAACGTCCGAGATACATTATTCGAAAGGTCCGTCACAAAACGGGCCTTTTCGCGGAACATCCTGTAATCATCCTGGCTTTTCTGAACCGCAACCGTACTGCGTACCACTCGAACCGGCGCCGCATAATCCGTCTTGGGGAGTACAGGGCTAAAACCCTGCCTCGGATCCCTTGACTGACCTTGCCTTGCCGATCCTTCGATCCAATTCGCGCCATGGGACAGAACTGAAAAGGTGGTTAACGCTACAAAAAGCATCAACCCAAGACCTAATCCCGCTCTAAACCATGCTACAAACTGCTGAAACACTCCTTTGGAAACCGTCTTGACGTTTGGAGCAATCGGACGTCTCTCTTGAATTTCCATCATCTTCATCTTGATCTCCTTGTACCTCTTGGGCTTTAGCGCCGTGTTAGCAACCAGGTTTTGGACTGGTCTTTAATTTATATCTCTCATGGGACATTGAGTTACGACATGGGCATTCACACCAAACGAACATTTCTAAGCTTAAAATAAATTTTTCAGAGGATTTTAGAAGAAACTTACCAAAAGATACTTTGGGGAAGACTCCGCACCAGGGCATGCCGGAATCCCCGCTCGACCACGGTCTCGAGTACCAAATTTAAGATGAGAGAGCGTGGTCAGCGGGAGGTAGACCCTAAAAATAGTGTATAGGGTCAAAAAAGAGGCATGCCCGGGTGCGGGATCAAAGGGGTGTGTGTAAAATAGGACTTCAAGTTTCTGCAACGGTTTCCTGAATGCCTGAAATACCGCTTGGAAGGGCCAAAGAAAGCGTGAAATAGATGTTTTGGTAGGTATGGCAGCCCGTGCAGTATTTCCGGACCCCGATCATGGTTCTTTCAAAACAGAGTTCACATTTGCGACACCCGTATCGAACGATAAGCGCCCCAGCATCATTTTCCGACTGGAGGCACGCGATAAACGAAGCCGAATGACCGCATGTCGGACAAAGCATTTTTTCAATACCGCCAGTGTGCCAAAGCCTCTTTGAGGCCTCAAAGAGAATATAGTCACACCCCGGGTTCGGGCATCGGATATACCCGAATCCGCGGCGAAGCCCCGCTTTCGCATTTAAGACCCCTGTTTCTGTTCCACCCATAGCATCACCTCCGTATGACCTGACGATCGTAGAATTCCGAAATCATCTTCGGTGCAGGCATCCACCCCGATGAAGGGTTAATAAAAAAAGCCCTGCAACAAGTTCCACCCTCGTTCACGGGCAGACTTCGCTCCCGCATGGGCTTGTCACAGGGCCAATGATACAAATTTACTATCCTTCACTTCGCTTCCGATCCTTCCGGAACACTACCTCCGGGTGAATGTTCCCCGGAGGTAATCTCCTTCATAATGACTGCCATTATGAAGATCAAAAGCACAATCGCCATCAACATCAGAAAATACCGAAAAAAGCGTCACATGACGCAGGAGCAGGCGTCCGAGCGGGCCGAGATTACTACCGCTTATTGGCAGCGCCTTGAACTGGTTTCTCAAACCGATCTGCCGTCCGTTCCCACAATTTGCAAGATAGCTAAAGCGTTGAATATTCATCCTTATCAGATCCTGAAATAGCTTTTTTCCCCTTCCGCCCGGCCGCTTCTTAATGCCTTTAAAGAGGCCGGTGCATAAGTAGCATGAACACTCGTCACAGGGCCGTTTATGTGAAAGTGCGCCGCGCCTCCCTTTTGGCTGAATCACACATCAATCCATAAACAGCTGCGATTCGTCTCCTACCTAAGACATACCTCTTGGTTTGAATTTGGGCAAGGGAGTTTGAAACCGACTACGGAAAAAGTCTACCGCCAATAGACATTTATCTATTATTAATTTTATCCATGGCAGGAAGGACCGATTCCACGGGAAGGACGCTGGATAAAAGACAAGAAGCCCACCATCGAGGAGGATATCCTATTTCTAGTTGAAGGTTGAAAAGGAGGATCGATCACTCATCTGCAGTAAATCCGCGAGCTTCTTTTATCGTTTTTTTAAACAATGCTTCTACATTGCTCCTCGATAGCACGCCCACTGGCATCATCCCTTCCGGCGTGTTCTCTTTCTTCCTCATCTCAATAACATAATTGGCATCCTCGGGCAGCTGAAACTTCTTCAAAGTCTCTTCCTTGGGGATGCCTTCATCAAAGTCATAGCTCATGGCCGCGGTGACAGAGAGGAGATACCGTATAGTTGAATCTTTAAGAATCGGCGCCTCTGCTCGGAAAGCGTCGATTTCTTTAACATAATACGAAGCAGGACTCTTGATGATGACGCCGTCTCTTTCTTTGAATATGTTGATGACGGCAACGACAACCTCCTCTTTTTCGCTTTCCGCAAGGCAATCCCACCACTGGCCTGAGGATATTTTCTCACCCGCTCTCACGCGAGCCATCATATCGTCGCAAGAGACCTCTGCCCGGCAGGGACTAGCAACTAAGAAAAACATGATGACGAAAAAATTAAATTTCATAATCATTTTTATTCCCCCGTTTCATTGCTAGCACAGGACCGCCGATCGGGCTGAGAATGAGCCGGTTCTTCTGCCAATTAGCAGCCGGGCTAATCATGCAGTTTTCTCCCAAGTCTTTTTTGCCATACTTCTTTTATCTCAGACGCGATCGTTTTAAATTCCGTTTCCGTAAATTCGTCCGTCTTAGCGCTATTGCACCAATAACAGCACAAAACAACATTTTCTTTGGAATACTCTTTGTTGGGATCTTTCCGATCAATTTCCATAGAAAAGCCTCTTATTTCGCGCTTCTTGAAAATCTTTTCCATATCGATCAGTTCGTTTATATCCCCGACGGTTATATGACAATAGCAGCACAGATCTCCTTTTAGAAGATCCTCGAAATATTCGTAAGGGAGCATTTTTTCAAAGAAGATCTTATAGCATCTTTCCCATTGGACGAGCTCTTTAGCTTTTTTTCTTTTCCAGCTTCCGATTATTGAATAGAGGTCGATTATCTTCTTACCCTTGATCATATGCTCGTACGGCTGCTGATAATAAACGGCTGCATAAATACGGATATCAGCGTCGTTAATAACATATCTGTTAAACTCATCCATTGTAATAGCGCCAACGCCACTCTCATCTGCAACGCATTTGCTCAGAAGAAACTGATCAAGCTTTGTTTTAAAACTCCTCTTGCATATGTTTAGATATTTCCGCTTAACCTCCGCCTTGTTCAACATCGCTTACCTCCTTCAATGCTCATAATTTTTGTAAATTTTCTAAATTGGCGGGATCGCTACTAACAAGCATTTTAAAATACCGTCTTCGCCGTACGGCTCCCAGTTAATTTTATAGTTATAGTCAATCTTCACGCTCTTATCTTTTCCTTTAATATTGCCTGTCAACACGCTCCCTCGTTCAAATATTCTTCCATGAGAAGTTTTAAAGTCATTATCGACTGCGCCATACCGGGAATCCCAATAAGATTTGTCATTTGTAAGGAATAGCGCAAAGCCCCGCTTCTTACCATTCCCCGCTCCCACCACTTCCTGCAAACGTTCTATGTCGTGCCAGAAATCATATCGGCTATACGTCTGGCCGCCTTGCTTTTTCAACCTAAAGACTTCGTTCGTCTTTGGACATATTATTTTTTCATTGCATATTGTTTTATACTTTAGCTCTATCGCGGTATCCATGTTTTCGTTTTTTATATAAATATCTATATGATTACCGCCTTCAAGATGTTCTAGATAAATATCTTTTGAAGTTCCCAACACCTCCGCAATTTCTCTAAACAAGGCGAGCTGAAAATCTGCCTCCATGTGAAAAACTAATCTTTTTTCAGCTAATTTTTTTAATATCACCTTAATATCTATCATTTTCAGCTCCCCTGTTGATTTTTCATTTTCATTCTCTTTACCAATGCTTTATCGCAATGCCAGCATTTCCATCTTTTAGGCCGCCCCACTTCGATCATGAAACCTTCGGTGCAATTCCGACAAGGCAGACATCTTATTTCTTTCAATACGGTAATTTTATTCCACTTACCGACCCCCGCTGCCAACAGCCATCTCACGTATGGCTCCTTTATGTAGGCAACTACCGGTCGGCCTCCACAAAGACCGCGAATAGCACAAGCCTGTAAAGGCTCTCGCACCCGATTTGAAACATTTCTGATCGTCCGCCCTTTTGCAGGGCCTAGGGTGCCGCAAGAAAGAGCTGCACAGCTATTCATTCTTTTTTTCCCGTATTAAATGCGGCTCTTCGCAGCATCTCTCTACATTCCCGCCTCAGCAGCTCACGGTTAACTTCTAATAAGCGCGCTATCGCAAGCAAGTATTCACTGGGCACTCTTTCTACAACCTCGGTCCTCAGCTTCTCTTCTATTTTCAACAACTTTAAAGTTGATGCTCCTCTTATGATCTTAAAGTTAGTTTTCATTGGTGACCTTGCCTTTTCTTACTATGTTCCAACTTATACAATTAAGCACTCCGCCTTGTTTAGGCAACTTGCCAACTTCTATCGGAACCGCATCTGATCCAAATAACCTTGAGAATATCCTGCCCGCAGACGCATCCGTCTTCGAACCAAATACCGGGTAGAAAACAAATTTGCCTACCTGCAGATAATTTATATATGTCCCGGTGGCATCTATGCCGTCATAGTTTTTCGGGCTGACATAGGGTATTGGGATTGGAGTCAACCCTGCTTGTGTGAGAGCGGCGAACAACTTCGAGAAATATTCAGGAAGGACGCGGGACAGGTTACTGACATATACCATTTCAGTGTCAGGTTCTGCCGACTGCGGAAATCTTACGAGGCCATCAGCATGTCCAGTCATATCTTCAGGGCATTCCGGTATGATGATGATTTCCTTAACCAGAAGTAATTCTTTTAGCTCCTCAACAAGTCTTTTTTTGCCACACCGTGAGTTCTCGGAAAATATGCGGTCCGTAATGATGGCCTTCGATCCTGAAGTCACCACATTTCCGCCATCAAGGCGTATCATTGACTTAACCGGCTCAATCCCCATAGCTTCGCATACCCCATCAACATCAGCTATAGTCTCTTTGTCCTTTTTACTTTTCAGATACCTGAGATCATATTTAAACTGCACAAAACGATCCGCGGCTACTTGTATGGGCATATAGTCTCTGCACCAAATGTCGCGAGTGCCCGTTATGAGTCCATAAGGTATGCCCCTCTGCTCCAGCGCCGCCTCTAAACTATTAAATAACCCGGGATATCTTTTTAAAATAAGTCCGGAAAAGCAGACGCAGTTTGTTTCGATGTCAGATATCATAGAATCATTCCCCCCCTGGCAACCTTTTCGGCTACTCGTATGAAAGTGCTGAAATTTTTAGCCAGAATGTTTAAGTCATCATCATGGGCAAGAGAGTCCTTCATTTCTCTTAGGAAATTCTCATCCTTGTATATATCAAGCATGGTGTTCCTTCTCTTCGCATGCGGCGTAAAACAGCGCTCTACGGCCTGGCAAGAAATTATGGCCATGATACTGATGATTTCATAGGCTGTGCCGCGAACCTTCTGAATCTTCTTAACAGCATGTGTTTTCTTCATGCGACCTCCGGTTTTGGGCGAAGTAAGGATGCTGGTTTTTTTGGATTTTGATGGGATGTTTTTAGTCACATCGTGGATTATACACGGAGGGTGCGACAGCATAGTGTCGCTGTCAGGAACTTTTCGAAAAAAAGATGGTTTCTGCTCTACCCGAAGGCGGGCTGCCTACTTTATTTGACGTTTAGAGGCAGGCTATTTCTAATGAAAGCAACCGGATGACGCCACGCAGATGAAGAGGAACACGGTAAGCGAATGCGGCAACGCCAATACCAACATGAACGGCCCGAGAATGCCGCACAGGGCGCCGGCGAGGATCCGCCAAACAATAGGAACATGTATTCATGCACTGGAGCATACACAGGGGGCGCGACAGCATACTGGCACGCTCGTAAAACTTTTACTTTACTATAGCTAACACGAATAGCTTAGATTACTTCGATCAATAAGTATTTAAAATTTGCTTTACCATATGGCTTCCACGCATCTTCTTCTAAACGATACGAGCCTTTCAATGTTATCGTTTTATTTACGGGCTTCCCCTTGCTACTCGTGTAATAGATCATGTTTCGCGGCACGTCTCCACGATCATCATGAAAGCCAAGCTCTCGATCACTACTACCCTGGCTAGTCGGACCTGAGATCCAACACCTTTCATCGTTTGTTAAAAGAATTACATATTTTTTTGCCGCACCCGCAGGGTCTACTTTTTCCATACGTTCAACATCACACCAGAAATTATATCGCACTCCCGGAATTCCCGGCTTCTTGGCAGACGATTGTCGTACCACACTTTCATCTTCCACAAACTTCCCACATACCACGTACTTACATTCCACATAAACTAATTCCTCGCCATCCCGATACGCATCGCCGATAAATTTCTCTCTTGTAATAACAATATCCGGACTTATGGTTTTTCCTTTCCGCTCATCACTCATCACACTCTTCTTTTGATCCAAATAGGCACAAGCGCCCTTATGGCCATTCTTTCGCTCGAAGTTAGCCAATTCTTCAGCTAATGCGATTTGAAATTCATTTTCAGAAAGGGAATATGGCTTTTTAGTGGCAAGGCCTATTAGCACAGCTTCGAATTGTGCTTTTTCCATCCGCATCGCCTACCTTTCTCTTTGGCCATCGGCCTGACATCTATTTTTTACAGCCATGATTCACAAAACGATCAATTGCAGATGCTACCCAGCTCCAAATAATCACGATAAAAACCGGAGTAGTGATCCGACTTACCAAGGCCAACAAAGCCAGAAATACATTGTTATGTCTAAATGCTTGAACAGCATTCCAAATAAACCAAAGCGAAAACCAGATTAGCAAAAAAACTTGAATATCGTGATAGCTAAAATTAATTCCATACAGATGTCCGTTTTCTGAGCAAAGGTTCCCGACAAAAACAATAATTCCTCCCAGAATAGGAATCCCGACATTTAACAACAAATCCGGTATGCTGGAAAATACAACTACAACACCCAACCCCCAACAAATGAAACCAACGACGCTTATAATGACTATTATGCTTATTATCAACAAACCGCTGATAAATGCTTGATTGGATTTTATTTGCTTCGTCTCGGCCGCTTGTTCATTTAAGAAAATCTGTTCCGAAACCTTATCCAGATCATTATCCACCATTTTCCC
>CAZGCC010000025.1:18592-19241 GCA_964524195.1 uncultured bacterium
GCCTGGTGAACCCCCCAAATACCTGGCGGCTCACTGTTAATTCCACATTTGATTATTATTTCCGGCTTCTCTAAACTCCATTTCACGCAAGTATCAAGATTATCCACGTAAGTACCTTGGGTATGATCTTCATACTTAAATGTATGGTCAAATTTCTTAGAAGATGCAAAAACCATCGTCGGGAATAACATTAAAATCAAAGCGCACAGCGAAAGCGTTTGAAGGTTTTTGAATTCACCAATCCGCCCAGTTATTTTTTTTAACATTTTTTCCCAAAGCTTGCGTTTCAATTCCCCAGCCCTCTTATTTAACTCGAATGTTCTGGTTCGTAATTTCCGAATCCAAAAGCCCGTTAGTTTGTAAAGACGTAGAACCCGCCCAGGATGATCGCGGAATGCCGAGCCACGATATCTTCCGGTACCGAGTTTCATAGGCCTCGCTTTCTTCAATCAGTTTCCGCTTCAGCCATTCGTACTCGGACTGCATCTGCGATGACACCGGGCCAAAAGATTCAATCTCCGCCTTACGCGTGCTGTAATTTTGCAACCGCATATGGGACTCGTTCAGGGCAACATTCATCGAATACAACCAGACACCACACGCTATAAGCGATGCAATTAGAAGATTACAAATGACGGCGGCCACAAAG
>CAZGCC010000026.1:0-4696 GCA_964524195.1 uncultured bacterium
CCGGGCTTTCGAAATTCTGAAAAGCAAAAAACATCGCGATAGCTATCAACGGTGGATCGCCTCGCAGAACCTTCTAATAACCGGAAAAGTGACAGGGGAAGCGCGTCACAGGATGAGGCTGACACTTGAAAGAGAAAGGCGGTCTCCGGCTTCCAGGGAATTCACGGAATCTTTAAGGATCGCCAGAACTGCAACGGGGGCCGAACGGCGTTTGTGGCTTGAAATGATCGGGGACATGATCCTCGATCCCCGTCCTTTTATCCGGATCGCGGGTCTTGATGAGATCCAGCAAAGAAAGTGGGGGGTTCTGGAACAGCTCAGGATCGCCGGTTGGATCCGAGAAAGCGTTCAGGCCATGAGCCAGGTCCAGGAACTCCAGAAAGCAAAAAGAGAGTTCTCTGAAGAGGTATGGGAAAACCAATGGCCGGACCTGAAAGCTGTGGGTATTCATGCAGCCCTGAATATCCTCAGCGGGAAGATCGAAGAACTGATCGGAAAGAACTGGGCTTTTCGCCTTGGCATCAATTTTTCCAGAAAAACACAGCTCTATCTTTTACGGATCAATGTTTTTCTCTACAAACAGCAGGTTCTTGAAGATTTGTCGCATCTTTCTGTCGAGCCCGATTTTGCTGGCGTGAAACTGGTTTTTATGCCGCTCGCCTCGTTTTTGATTTCTGCGTTCATGAAGATCCGGACGAAGATCGGAGCTCTGTTGAAAAATGGCGGTCCTTCTGAGCCGCCCGGAGAGGATTTTTCCCCGGGAGGGGCGAAAAGTTCTCCAGGTGAAGTTGCTTCCCCCCGTTCGGAGGTCCGCATGCCGGTCCTCCGGAGAGCAGACAATGCTTCGGGAGCTGCAAGCACGGGATCTTTCCGGGATTTTTCTTTTGCCCTAGCCCCTGTTTTTTTAGGAAATGAGATTTCGGATGTTCTGGCCGTGGTGGTTGCGGCATTCTTTCTGGGGATCGTTTGGTATCGTCACGGCCCGGACCCTGATTATCCGATAGATGAGGGATCTTCTCCCGGAAAGATGAGTTATTTTTTCAGGTCCGCGGAGGTCATGATGTTCAAGCGATTGATCCTCGGAGGGACAAGGATCTCGGAATTTGTTAAAGCTGTTTTTTACCGGCACACGGACCTTACGGAAAAGCCGAAAGTCCCGGCTCTCGCGGAGGATCCTTCTGCCCTGTTAAGCTTGATGGTGCGTCCGTCCCGGAAAAATCTCCGGAGGATCACTTCAGGAAAAGGCATCGCTCTTTCTTCCGCCCAGTCTAGAGCTGTTCTAAACGACATCAGGGAGTTCAAGAGCGCTTTAACGACCATTAATCCGATCTATCTGTTAACAGGAAGCGGCAAGAATGTCTTCAGGGTTTTGAGAAAGCTTCTCAAGGCGGTTACGGTTTCGGCGGTCAAACGGGCCGGTTCCATTTCGGGGTTTTCGCATACTGATCCCGGGGAGAAAGACCCCCTGATGGAGTATTTTAAAGAATGGGGTATCCGTGGCGAAGTGCTTGTCCAGGCAAGAACGGTTTTTGATATCCGTTCAAAGATCATGGAGCTCCGGGAAAAAGCGGTTAATGAGGACGACATGGTTTTTGTGTATATCACGGGAGATTCCAAGGTCGGCAAGACGACCTTTTTCAGGTCCATGCAGGGTGGGTTGTCTTTAGTCTATGACGACATGGAATTTTTTTCCATGGATGAAGTTTATGAAAAACACGAGGATGAGTTCGCCAGCAGCGACGATATGATGGGCTATCTTTTCCGCAAAGCGGGAAGGCAAGGCAAGAGAGTTATGATCGTGGAGGGGGTCGACAGCCATCTTTTGGCCCAGAATGGAAGATCGAATTTTTTTATCGCGCTTCGAGCAGATTACGCTACGCGGCTGGAGAATATCCTTCGCGAGGAGGTTTCTATGGAGCTTCTCTGGCGCCGGAGCGATCCTCTCAAAGAGGCGGTTCAACTCGATCTTAGCCGGGATACGCGTCCCTACCGGGAGCATATCAAGAGCATTTTTGCGTTAACGGACAGTGATGTTGAAGCCCTTCTTCGGGGGGCACGCCCTTCATTGAAAAGATCAAAAGCCTCTGGATCTATCATGCGATCGGAAACGAGAAGCCCTGAGGAACCTGTCCGGAGCATGGAGAGAGAATTCACGGTTCAGAACGAGAAGGGCATCCATCTAAGGCCTATCCGAGCCTTCAACATGATCTCAAACATGATCTCGGATGTCTTTTTCATGGAAGTTTTCTTCAGAAAAAAGGGGGAAAATGAGAAAAAAAAAGCTTCCGGTCTTCTGCCGATGATCGGTCTCGGAGGGAAGGGGAGTTCTTTTGCTCTTGTCCTGGAAGGGGAGAACGGAAGAACTTATCCTCGATGGATCTTTGAGGAGATCATGGATCTTTGGGGGAAGCTTCTCCAGGATCAGAAGCTGGATATAGGGCTTCACGGGGAGCACATAGAACCTTACTGGCAGGCAATGGCTTTACTGGAAAAACGGGTTTTTTTGTCTGAAGGTCCCGACTCTGTCCGTAATGGAGGTGCGGAAATCCTGGAAGGAGATCCCTCTTATGTTCATGAAGGTTTTAAGCGATCGGAACTGCGGATGGACAGGCCCCGGGAAGGCGCCGATCCAAACCAGATAACGAGCCCGGATGAAGACATAAAAACCCTTTTTACGGAAACAAGAAAGCACTTGAGCGTGATCGAGCGTTTGGACCGTAGTGAAGCATGGGTTTTTCCCGAAGAAGGGAACAAGGCCTTTTTAACGCGGTGGGCCGACTGGATCGATCATGAATTTGTGGGAAAGCTCGCATCGGCGGTTATGTATCTTGAATTTTATGACGAGGCTGGCGAGACAAAAGATCTCGAGGGAGCGGAAAGATCTTTTGCTGAGGCGGAGAAATCTTTTGAAAGCAGAGAGCTTTTCAAGCAATTCCTCGAAGGCGAGGAAAGCATGAGTTCCGACGATGCTATAAGATTTTTAAAGATCTTGTCCCCTGCCGCAGGGACAGTGGAAAGCAAACCTTTACACAGGATCGAGCTCAACTTTTATTTTTTGCGCCGTGTTTTTTTTGAAGGCCCGGCCGCATCCTGGAATCGCGAGTCTTTTATCCGGGAAATGAATGAGATGAAGGTTAATTTCGAGAAGATCCGGGAACATATCCAGGGCGTTCGAAAGAAGCATGATGCGATGTCTCGCATTGAGGAGGTCCCGGACAAAGACAGCAAGCATCCCATGCCCGTTGCTTTTGGAGCAGGCGAGCCGGTCTCAAGGGCAGAAATGCGGGTGGCCGCGGATGTTGCAGGGGGGGTGTTCCGTCATTCGAGCGTTCTCGCGTTCGGGGAAAAGGTTCTGAACGGAATGCTCGCAAGTTTGATGCCTCAAGCTTACGCAATGACGGCAAAAGAGATCGATTACGGGCCTATGTTCGCATCGCTGGATACGGGTTACGGAACTCCGGTTTCAGTGGTATTCGAAAAAGTTCCGGCGCTGTCTGAACCGATGGTGCAGGCTCTGGCTCAATTTCTTGCGGCGAACCGTTTTATCAAATTCTATGTCGTTGTGCCGGGCGCCGGGGCGCAGGAAGTTCTCAGGTTCAAAAAAGATCTCGAGGTATTGATCCTTCAAAGAGCCAAAAAAGCCGTGAGTATCCAGGTTGTCAACGATGCGATGCTTATCCCGGGCCTTCTGTCGAGGAATGCTTTCGATCGGGCCTTGATCTACGATACCCGTACGGATGGGGCCAGCGGTCTTCAGGCGCTTGAAGCGGGTCTTAAAGAGCGGAAGATCCTGGATAGCACCATGAGGGTTTATGATCTGAGCGATGGAGCGCAGAAGCCCCCCGCCTTTTTTGCGACCTTGCATGAATTTTTCAATCTCAAAACAGTTTCACCTCAGGTCCGTTCTGCGCTTGAGATCCTGTCCCGTAATCTTGAGATCCAGGCCATTGCTCAGAATGCGATCAAACAAGCCGCATAATCTTTCGTCCGGCGTACCTCGCGCCATGTTTTTTAGAGTATAATCCCTTCCGCTATGAATCGTATGATGCGAGCCATTACAAAAGAAAATCTCTTGCTGATCTTTATCCTTACGGCTGGATTTTTCATCCGTCTTTATCGCCTGGACTTCATGCCTCTTCACTATGATGAGTTCTGGGACACGATCCAGGGGAACGAAATGATCCTGAGCGGTCAGGCCGAAAAGCTTTTCGGATTCCCCATGACGCTTTATTCCGGGCGATTTTTTATCTTATATAATAGCCTTTCGCTTTTCACAGGGTTGTTCACCCACGACCCGGTTTTTATCGCAAGGATCCCGGCGGTTGTAGCCGGAACTCTCACTGTCTGGACCACCTATCTTTTGGGCTCCCAGCTTTACAATAGAAAGACCGGGTTGATCGCGGCGGCATTTCTGGCTTTCCTGCCCTGGCATATTGTTATGAGCCGAATCGGCCTCAAGATCATTCTGGGCCCCTTGGGAATGACTTTGGCGCTTTACTGGCTTGTGCGCGCTTTCCAATCCCAAAAAGCGCTACTCTTTGCGGCGGCTTTTTTTATGGCGGCCGCGACTTCTTTTTATACCTACCAGTCCTTCATGATCGCTCTCCCGGTCTTTTTTGTGGCCTATCTTCTTTTTCGGCGTAATTTCCAGGCGCCTTCTCAGAACATTCTTCTGGCAGCGCTCCTTCTCTTCCTG
>CAZGCC010000026.1:4796-19065 GCA_964524195.1 uncultured bacterium
GCAAATCTTCTCGCGGAAACGCGGCCTACTGGACACTCAATTTTTCAAGCCCGTCTTTGGAGCCGGTTATTTCGGAGCAGACCTTTTTTGAAATAGAGCGGAAAAAAAATGAAGATAACAGAGAGATTTATTTTATACTCTGGAGTCCGGAGACTCATAGAATGGAAGACAATCTTATGTGGGGCGGGAAACTCCAGACGCAATTCTACAGATCTTTTAAAGAAAAGTATCCTGGGCTGGCGCCTATAAAAAAGATTCCTTATCCTGACGGCAAGATTTCCATTGAGATATTCAGGATTTCTCCTTCAGCTGTCAGCAGAATGGACGCGGGTTTAAAATGATGCTTAGGTTTTTCGGAGGCAAATGATGTTTTCTTCCAAGGGCATTAAAGACGAGGGCCCTCTCACGACTTTCCTGAATATCCTTACATTCCTGGTACTTGGCTTTTTGCTCATCGATGTTGCCGCTTTTGCGATCAGTTGTTTTAGGTTTCCTTTCCAGATCGATTACGGAGAAGGCTGTACCTTAAGTTTCTTAAAAGATCTCATGGATCGGGGGAATTACTTTTTTGATCTGAATCAATACCCGCTGTCCTATGCCACCTACCCGCCCCTCTTCATGTCGGTCTGCGCTTTAGTAAGCCCCTTTTTTCAAAGTTTGATCATGACGACTCGTTTTGTTTCGATAACATCAACCGTTCTGCTAATGATCGTTCTTTATTTTCTGATACTAAGAGTCAATGGGAAAAGGACTTTCGCGTTCCTGCTCACTCTGATGCTTCCCGTTTTTTGGTGCACGAAGATCTTTTTTCCTATGGGGCGTCTTGATTTTTTCACGGCTTTTCTGACCGTTTCAGGGCTTCTCACCTTCCAGATATTTTCAGAGAAGAAAAGTCCCAAGCGTTACTTCGCGTTCTTGTTTTTCATTCTCGCGTTTTTTTCAAAGCAAAATGCCGTTTTTGCCCCGGCCGCGATCCTTCTTGACATGCTTCTCTCCAGAGAAAAAAGGAAAGATTTTTTGTATTTTCTGGGGATTTATCTGGTCCCGCTGCTTTTTTTATTTGTCGGGCTTAATTTTTATACGCGCGGAGAAGCTTTGCAGCACCTCTTTGTTTTTACCCTGGACCGCCACTGGTGGCCCCAGCTTTTTTTTCGTGGCTGGACCCCCTATTTTTGGGATGATTTTGGCGCTCTTTTCCTCCTGACTTTTTTAGGACTTTTTGTGAAAAAAAACTGGTTGGGGCCTCAACGGATTTATATATTTTTTTATATTTTTAATTTTCTCAATATATATTCCTTGGGATACACAGGCTCCAATGTGAATTATCTGCTCGAGCCCGCGATCAGCATGCTGATCCTGGCAGGTTTTTATTTCAGGCGATGGTTGCCTGAAACCCTTTCCTCGCGGGATTACCGGCTCAGGGCTCTTGTCCTTAGCGCTCTCATCTTTTTGCAGGTTGCTTGGCTTTTCATCAGTTATTATAAAAAGAAGGACGCGCCGCAGTTTTGGGGCTATGGCGATCATTTTCAAATGACACTGCCTGAGAACGAAAAACTTGATCAACTTGTCAAGGAGAGTGAGGGGGATCTTCTTTCGGAAGATCTGCTGCTTTTGGTTAGAAATAACAAGCGTGTTTTTTTAGGCTGTTCGCTCCCTAAAGGGGAGGAGGGGATTTGGGAGCCTGAGGTTTTGATCCAGGATTGTAAAAAACAAAGGTTCTCGATGGTGATCGCCGGTCGAATTTTTGCTTCGCACAAGGAGCTCATGGGCTGTCTCGAAAAATATTATGACGCTCCGCCCCGTAAGCAGGGAGAAGGGTGTTTCGTTTTCCGACCCAAGAAAGTGGTCTCTTCCAATGAAAGACCGTAAAAAATTCCTTCCGATTACAAAGCAGGACATGGCTTCGCGCGGCTGGGCGGAGTGTGACATCATTCTTGTGACCGGCGACGCGTATGTGGATCATCCTTCTTATGGCGCGGCAATGATCGGCCGCGTTCTGGAGAGCGTGGGCTACCGCGTCGGGATCATCGCCCAACCCGACTGGAAGACTTCCAAGGATTTTATGGCGCTTGGCCGTCCCAGACTTTTTTTCGGGATCACGGCTGGCAATCTTGATTCCATGGTCAGTAATTTTACCGCCAGCAAGAAACCCCGCCGCATGGATGGCTACGCGCCCGGCGGCCTTTCGGGTCTTCGTCCTAATCGTTCTACGATCGTCTATGCGAATAAAGTCAAAGAACTTTTTCCAGGAATCCCGGTCGTGATCGGTGGTGTCGAGGCGAGCCTCAGACGGCTTACGCATTTTGATTATTGGGAAGAGAGCATCCGCCGTTCGATCCTTGTGGATGCCAAGGCTGATATTCTGGTTTATGGGATGGGGGAGACCCCGATCCTTGAGATCGCGAAAAGGTTTTCGGAGGGGGACAAATCCTCTAAAGGTCTTAAAGGGTCTGTCCCCTTAACCGGGATTCGCGGGACGGTGATCGTCCGGAGCAGTCTCGAGGGTTTTGAGGATGCGGTGATGCTTCCTTCTTACGAGGAAGCGAGCGCGGATCCGGATAAATTCAACGAAGCTTTCAGAAACGAATATTTTGAATCCGATCCGGTACGCGGGAGGATCGTGGTTCAGAAGCATGGTGCCCGCTTCGTGATCCAGGAACCGCCTCCGCTGCCGCTTGAAACGGCAAATCTCGATCGGTTTTATTCGCTTCCTTTCGCGCGCGACTGGCATCCGGTCTATGACAAACTCGGGGGAGTTCCGGGATTTGAGACCGTACGGTTTTCCATCACCTCGCATCGTGGTTGCGCCGGAGAATGCAATTTTTGTTCACTTTTCGCGCATCAGGGTCGCATGATCCAGAGCCGGAGCAAGGGATCGATCCTTGAAGAGGTGCGGAAGATCGCCGCGCTCAAGGAATTCAGAGGAACGATCACCGATATCGGGGGTCCGACAGCGAATCTTTATGGAGCTCACTGTGAACAATGGGAACATTCGGGGGCCTGCAAGACAAAACAGTGCATGATGCCCGCGAAGTGCAAGAGCCTAAATCTCGGGTATGAAAAATCGATGGAGCTTTGGAAAGAGGTTCTGGCCATTCCGAAGGTGAAGCATCTTTTTATCCAAAGTGGCCTCCGGTACGATCTCCTTATCGAAAAAGGATCAGACGCTTATCTTGAGGCGCTTTGCCGGAACCATGTCAGCGGTCAGCTCAAGGTCGCGCCGGAGCATGCGTCCGCGGCGGTTCTAAAGAAAATGAACAAACCCCCGATCGATACCTATGAGCTCTTCGCGGAGCGGTTCAAAGCTATGAACCGGAAGGCTGGCAAGGAACAATATCTTGTGAATTATTTCATCAGCGCTCATCCGGGGTGTTCGGAGGAGGATGCCCGCGAGCTGGCGGACTATTTGTCTGAACGGGGGATGCATCCCGAGCAGGTCCAGGATTTTATGCCGCTCCCGATGACAGTTTCGACCTGCATGTACTGCGCAGGAAAAGATCCTTTTACGGGGGAGAAAGTTTTTACCGTTAAATCATATAAAGAGCGCCAGCTCCAACGGGAAATGATCCAGCCCGCGTCCAGGCCTGCCCCGAAGAGACAGGTTTTCTATAAGGATAAAAGAGAGGTGAGGCGATGAAATCTTATGAAGTTATTGTGATTGGCGGTGGACCGGCGGGCATCACGGCCGCGATCATGGCCCAACGCCAGGGCGCATCTGTTCTTGTGTGCGAAAAGATGCTGAAACTCGGGAAAAAGCTTCTCGTTTCAGGTGCGGGCCGCTGCAACATTCTTAATGAAAAAATTGGCGCGGAATTCTATAACCCGGAGGCCCGGTCGCTCGTCTCCTCCGTACTTGGGCAATTCGGAAAAGAAAAGATCCTCGGATTTTTTAAAGAGTTGGGGCTTGAGATTTACGCTCAAGAAGACGGACGGATGTTCCCTGTCACGGACCAGGCGTCCTCGGTTTTGAAAGTGCTGGAAATGGAACTGGATCGGTTGGAGGTCGCCAGGGAACTGAACTGTTGCATCAAACAAGTCGAAGCGAAAACGGACGGGTTTCACCTTAAGACGCAGGACGGAAAATATTTCACGGGTCGGGAGGTCATTCTCGCGGGTGGCGGAAGATCGTATCCGGCGCTTGGTTCGGACGGAAGCGTCTATGCGCTGGCTCAAAAATTCGGGCACACCATCGTGGAGCCCGTCCCAAGCACCGTGGCGCTTCTGGTCAAGGATCCCTGGTGCCATTTGCTTCAGGGTCAGAAGATCCGCGCGGCAGTCACCAGCCACATTCAAAATAAAAATGTCCGCACAGTTTCCGGGGAATTACTTTTCACCCAATATGGTCTTTCCGGAACGGCTGTTCTGGATGTGAGCGAAGAGATCTCAGCGGCAGTGAACCGGGAAGGTGTCCGGGATATCCAGATCGAAGCGGATATGCTCCCGTCTTTTTCTGAGGATGATCTTAAAATAGAACTTTCGCGCCGGCTTGCGCGGGGCATTCCCGAAGAGCATCTCCTTGAAGGGCTTCTTCCCACCAAGTTCTCCAAGCTTTTCTTAGCCCAAAACAACCCCCGGGGCTTGACCTCGGGGCCTCGAAATTCAACCCTGGGGGTTGACTTGAGTGGTCTTGTTAAGATTCTGAAGCATCGCCGGTTCAAAGTGGACGGGACGCGGGGATGGAATGAAGCCGAATTCACAGCCGGGGGCATTGCGGCCGGAGAAGTCCATGCGAAAACTCTCGAGTCGAAATTTCAAAAAGGGCTTTATCTTGCCGGAGAAATGCTGGATGTGAATGGACAGCGGGGCGGGCACAATCTTGCCTGGGCTTGGGCGAGCGGCGCTGTGGCCGGAAGGATATCTTAGATTTTTTGAAGGTACATCCTAGCGAAGGTTTAAGGTCTCTCCGTCCGACAAGAACTGTGGTTTTTGAATTGAAATATTAAATATGAGGAGGTGAACAATGTCGTGGAAAAGAATACTAATCGCGATAATTGTGTTGCTTAGCGCATCTCGCGTTGGCGTGGCTGAAAATACAGATAGAATTATTGGTGATAAAGATAAAATTCCTGAAAAAGTTTTGAGAAGTCGCTATGAGAACTTTACAACAGCTCAAACATATATTTTAGTTTTTATTGAAAGCAAAGAATTGGGACGGAAAGCTACCATCGTGTGCGGCAACAGGCGATGGCACCGGATATTAACGGAGAGAACAAATTATTTTAGGGGGAATGAACAGCAATATGTTGATTTTATGCTCAAAAACCACGATAGATGGTTTGATCTTCCAATGAATGTTTTTGACGAATTAGTAAAAGATTATGATGCCCCAAAGAGCGATGCTTATGAAAAGGATAAGATTAAGGGGGTGCCCTATATTGCTAATAAGTATTTAGAAAAGAAGTGCTCGGGAAATAACTGCTCTTATAGTTTCCATGATGACAAATATAGCTGGAGGGATAGAAGTCTCTTGCGAATGCTTTTGGAATCAGGCTTGGTTGTCAGCTGCGGTTGTGAAGATTTCCGGTTATGGATAAACGCTGAAGAAGTCGACGCAATCCATAAATAAGATTTTTGGGAGTTGTTCAGAGAATATCATCCTCTGGTCGGTTCCCCGGCTTCCTTCTTCGTGAAAATCAAATTTTTTGAAGGTGAGTTAAGATCTCGATGTGTTTCGTGCGGGGGAACATGTCGAAGGGAATGACTTCCCGGATCTTGTAGCGGCCGGTCGCAAGGATCAGCCGGAGATCGCGCAGCAGGATCTGAAGGTCGCAGGCCAGATACACGATATTTTCCGCCATTTCTTCTTTCGCTAAAAAAGTTGCGAGAGAAGAAGCGATGCCTTGCCGGGGCGGGTCCATAAAGACAAGCGTTCCGGGTTTCGGATGGGACAGACTGAAACGGGGAAAGGTTTTCTCGACTTTTCCGGTAAAAACTCCGGTGATCGGGGTATCGGGCCCGTCGAAATTTCTCCTAAGACACCCCATGCTGTGCGGACTTTCTTCGAAACAATGGATCTCCGGGACTCCCTGAGCGGATAAAAGGGGAAAAGTCCCGACTCCCGCGTAAAGATCCAGAAATCGCTCGGGCTTGAGCGTCCCGATCCATGCCTTCAGCTGTTTTCCGATCAACTCCGTGATTTCAATATTATTCTGGAAGAATCCGATCGAACTTGTCCAAAGCGAACGGCCGCCGATCGCCACGCGGTAAAGCCGCTCCTCATCACTTGTGAAGACCCGGCCCTTTTCGTCCAGCTTGAACGCTCTTTTTTCTTCTTGCCGGTCCAGCTTGTGTTCGGAGGTGAAGACTTCGCGGAGCCGCTCATCGGCGAGCATGCAATAATCGATCAGGACCTTGGAATAATTATCATGGGCGATAAAACCGAGACGCTGGGGCTTGTGGTTCTTTTCGACCGTGCGGTGGATCGTAATGCTGGTCCGGTAACCATAATCCTTGGCGCCACAGCGGATCGGGAGGATCGTGATCTCTTCGCCCTTGAAAACTTGTCCGAAACTTTCCCGGACCTGCGCCTCTTTCCATTTCAACTCTTCGGGATAGGGGAGATGCTGGTATTGGCAGCCGCCACACCGTTCGATATAGGGACAAGGCGGATGGATCCGGTGAGGAGAATTCTCGAGGATCCGGATCAATTTTGCCTTCATGAAATTGGGCCGGTCGCTTAAGACCCGCGCGACGACTTTTTCTTCCGGAAGAGCGCCTTCCACGAAACAGGCTTTCTTTTCAAAAAAACCAAGCCCGTCGCCTCCGAACACCAATTTCTCGATCTTAAGTTCGATGTCCATTCAAGAGGCTCGCAGTGTCGCGGGTTTATCTTTCCACCGACGGTGTCCCCAAAGCCATTGCGCGGGATGTTCCCTGATCTGCTGTTCGAGAGTTTCGTTCAGGTCTTGTGTGACCCGGTTTTCCCATCCTTCGCAGCTCATGTCGTGAGCGCGAGGTTTCTTGATATGGATCTCATAGCGCCCCGGAGATTTTCGAAGGCAGTATGCAGGAACAAGGGCGCAGCCGGTCTTTTCGGCGAGTCGCGCGGGGATCGAAGTGGTCGAGGTCATGGCGCCAAAAAAATCAACCCAGAGGCCCTCGTCGCCGGCCCATTGGTCGACCAGGATCGCGACGCCGTTCCCGGATTTCAATTCCTTAAGGATCGTCCTGACCGAGCTGTCTTTCGGGATGGGATTGACGGTCATGACGCGGCGCATGGAATCGATCGCCTTGTCGAGGAAGGGGTTTTTGATATCTTTGACCACGACCGACCAGGGGCGCTTTGTAAAATAAGGAAGGAACGAAAGATATTCCCAGGAGCCGAGGTGCGAGATCACAAGCACGACACCCTTCTTTTTAGAAAAAGCTTCTTCAAGGAATTCGTTCCCGAAAAGTTCGAACCGCTTGGCAGCTTCCTTTTTGATCTTTTCGACGGTGAAAAGCTCCATCATGGAAAGCGCGGCACTTTGAAAAGCGGACCGCGCGATTTCTTTTTTCCTTTTTTCCGGCAGGGAGCCCCCCAGGGCGGCCGCGATGTTCTCAAGAGCGATCCTGCGGCGTTTCTTAAGGATCAGGTAAGAAAGATCCCCGAACCGGCACGCGATCCAGTGCGAAACTTCGACGGGAAGCAACCGTGCCAGCAGGGCCAGGAAAAGGACCAGAAGGTATTGAAGCCGGTAGCTGAAGGAATAATTTTTCTGCATGAGGCATGCTAGCATAAAAATAAAAAAGCGGACAGGAGGGCTTTTTTATTTTTATGCCATGGAACGCTGCTCGGGTAACGATGAACGCTTGAAGCTTTTTCGTTTCCCTTTCCCCGGAGAGAGTTTCCCGCTTCGCGAGATTTTAGAAAATCTCGCGAAGAAGATACTCCACATCTTCGCGGGTAATGGTCTTGGGGTTCGCGGCCGTGGAGCCGGACTTGAGGGTCTCGGAGATGATCTTTTCTTTTTCGAGGATGGATTTTCCTTTGAAAGGCGAGACGATCTTGAGGGTTTTCTGAAGCTCATGGACTTTTTGCAGAAGGTCCATGCCGGCAGCCTGGCTCATGATGCCGTATTTCTGGTTTCCCATCGCCTCAAGATTGAGTTTGATCGAAGGCGCGAAAAGAAGCGAGCAAATAAGACCGTGGGGGACCTCGTAAAGGACGCCCAGCGGATGCGCGAGGCCGTGGATCACGCCGAGGCGCGAATGAGAGAAGGCGAGTCCTGAAAAAAAACTTCCAAGCATAAGGCCGCTAAGGTCCTCATCACGGCCGGCATTAAGCGCGGGGACCAGATGACGGCTGATCAGCTGGATGGCTTTGAGCGCGAAGCTTTCGCTAAACCAGGTCGCATTCCTGGAGATGAACGATTCATACGCCTGGACCCACGCGTCCATTCCCGAATGGCACATCACAGCAAACGGAAGATTTTTCAAAAGATCCGGGTCGAGAAGGACTTTGCGCGCCAAAAAACCTTTATCCCGGATCGAAAGTTTTACCTTTTTTTCGGGATTGATGATCACAGAATTGAGCGACGCCTCCGAACCGCTTCCGGCTGTGGTTGGGACCGCGATAAAAGGGATGCCGGTTTCGGTGAGCGCGCCTCCTTCCTGATAATAAGAAGGTTTTTCCTTCGCGTTGAAAAGCCCCGCCGCGGCTTTGGCAAGGTCCAGCGAACTGCCGCCGCCGGCTCCAATGATCCACTGCGCTTCAAGATCGCGCCCTTGTTGGATCACGGACGAAATCTCTTCAAGAGTCGGTTCGCCGGAGGATCGGCAAAAAAAAGCGGCTTCAACCCCATTTTTTTTGAAGTCCAGAGAGACTGTTTCTTTAAGGCCGCTTTTTTCAAACGAGGTGCCGTGGACGATCAGTCCGCTCGCGCCGAATTCCGCAGTTTCCCTGGCGAGGTCCGCGATCGCGCCTTTTTTAAAAATAATTTTTGAGGGGATGAATGTTTCTACGGGGAAAACGGGATGCATGGTCAAGATCTCTTATTTTTGATCTCAAATTTGAAATTTGAGATCTTAGTATTTAAGGATAACCGCTGTGACGACAAGATCTTCGGAGCTGGTGTTCTTGATGGAATGCGAGGCGCCCTGGCCGGTCAAAATGGCGTCGCCTTCGGCGACCTCAAACTCTTTTCCGCCGTCGGTCATGAGCCCGCGCCCCTTTTGAATGAGGTAGATCTCATCTTCATCGATATGGTCGTGGGGCCCGATGCTCGCGCCGGGAGGGAGGATAAGCTCCGAACAAAGCCGCGTTCGCGCTTTGATCTCTTCGGGATTCAGGTAGTGCCGGACCGTGATCTTCCCCGCGCCTCCGCGCATATTCTCGCGGGTCTCGATCTCCTGGGCGCTTTTTTTCTTGATCATGGGAGTCCCGCGCTATTCCTTGAACAAAAAATTCTTGAAACCCCAATAATTTTTCTTATCGAGATGCGAATCCGGATTCTCATGGAAAAAAGCCTGATAATTCTCGAAAGGCGTCCAGTCATTGGCCTCGGATACGAAGGTTCCGAGGTAAGGCTTTGCGGCTTCTAGAACTTCCTTGTGGGGAATATCATCCGGGACGCAGACGCCCTTGGTGGGATTCTTGATCATCCACATGGCCGCGGTGACCACGCCGATCGCGACCTGGATCGTGGTGGCGTTCTGATGCGGTACGAGCTTGCGCGCTTCGTCGATCGTAAGAATGCTTCCGGTCCACCAGGAGTTGTATTTATGTCCCATGATGAGAGATCCCAGGATGTCCGCGCCTTTGATGATCTCATCGGACATGATGCGGCATTTGGGCTGAAGCTCGTAATTGCGGCAGCGCAACTCATGGATCGAAGCGAGGGTTTCATTGCAAGGCATGTAGGCATAGTGGACGGTCGGGCGGTAGATGGCTTTCCCGTTCTTCCACACCGTGAGTTTCTCGGAGATCGAGAAAGCCTCGCCATGCCGTATGACCATGCCGACGATCTCATAATTCGGGACCCAGGACCTTACCCAGGTGTTCATCCCCATCTGGGAAAGGAAGATCTGGTTCTGCGGTCCGTAGTCGGGAACCGTGGCCAAGGGAGGCAATCCTTTTTCGTGCGTGCCCCAGCCCATTTCAGCGGGTGAGATGGCTTCTTCGCGGAGGCCTTCGATCGACCAGGTGCCGACGAATTCATCGACTTCCTTGGGCTGATCCGTGATTTGCGTGTCCCGCTCGCTGATATGGATCGTTTTCACGCCGAGCTTCATCGCCAGACGGTGGAATTTTTCTTCGCGGATCAAGCGTTCCAGGGAGGTCCGGTCCCTTTTGGAAGTGGTTTTGTCGCGCGCTGCTTTTTCGGCGATATCCAGAAGGCCTTGCTTGGTGAAGTGGCTGATGAGCCCGGGGTTGGCGCCGTGATCAAGCACTGCCGTTGTGGATCCTTCGGCCCAGTTGGCCGTCATTTTGCGGATCTCCATTTGCTTGAAATAAAGCGATTTTTCAAGCGGCGTTTTTTTATCGATATTGGCGTAGGGGTCCCATTCCTCGACCGAGGTATTCACATAGAGGACTTTGTTCTCATGGCACCACGAAAGCATGTCGATCGAATCAATGTTCCAGGAAAGATCGACGATCATGCCGCCGGGGGAGACATACTTGGAAAGAGTTTTGGCGATGTTGATGGGGTTGATCCGCTCCTGGGAATAGCGGACGCCCTTTTTGATCCACGGGGCGAGCTCCTTGCGTTTATCGGCAAAGTCGAGGACCGTGATGTTCTTGTAGGGAATGCGGATATGCTCAAGGAGAATCGGCAGCGCGCATTTGCCAACCGAGCCAAAACCGATGCAAAGGACCTTTTGTTTGAAATCTATCATGATCAGGGTCTCCCAGGGAAAAATTTATTTTTTTAGATTATAGAGACTGAGGCTTGCCCAGGTCAACTTTTTCCTGATGGGTTTGGCTCAAAAACCCAAAAAGATCTTTCCGGGTTTTTTCAGGATTTTTTCTTGGAAGGGTGTTTTTCCCGCAACCGTTCGAAGAAAGTGATATGAAGACGGCTGACGAAGATCCGCTCTAGCGCGAGCGCAAGGGTGACGATCCCTGCCGCGATGACAAGCGGCATTTCCTTCGAAAGCGCTTCTTTGGCGAGAAAAAGGTCGTCATAGAGATGGATCAGTATAACCATAAGGATGATCCCAAGGACCGTGATGTACTCGTGATGTTTGACGATGCGGCTCCAGAGGAAGGGATCTTTTCCAGGCGCCGCGTAGGGCGTCAGGCGAGGGAAGAAGGGCGGGACGAACTTGCAATAATCTTCATAGGTCTTGCCGAACATTTCCAGGAGATGTTTTTCTTCGCCGCGAATGGTTCCTGCGTAGATCCCGAAAAAGCCGACGAGGAATATGACCCCGATGATCCAGTTCCAGACGATCACGGCCACACCCAGCCCTAAAAAGAAATTCCCGACATAAAGGGGATTGCGGACAAAAGCGTAAGGACCGCTCATGGCGAGCTTCTTTCCTTTTTTCTCCATGAAGCCCAAAGCCCAAAAGCGGATCGCTTCTCCGATAACGAGGAAAACAATTCCCCAACGAAAACTCTGGTCGGTCATGTTGGAGCAAAGGAGCAGGATCGGGATCGAACCCCACGCCAAGAGCAATCGTATCTTTTTAAATTTGAACCATCCGCGGATCGACATAATTCTCCTTAAACTAACCACCAATAAAGAAGCCGTTCGACTGGCGCGCGATTATACCGTGGTTTGGACGAATCGCGTGAGCTTTTCTTGAGAACTACCCGTTTATTATTTAATAAAAAGAGAGTTATGGCCGTCCAAGTCTTTGTCTTCTTTTTCTGAACGGCGACTTGGGCTGGCACTGATTACCTTTAATATTTAATAAAAGAAGATCAAGTGCCGTCCCAATACTTATCAATTTCTACGAAGTTGAAATTGGGGCGGTCATAGTTACCCGTTTATTATTTAATAAAAAGAGAATTATGGCCGTTATCTATCCTGGATTTCTTTCTAACTCCATTTCGAGCAAGAGGGGACTCATGAAAAAAGCGCCGGCAGGGCTTGTCCAAAAACGCCAGGGGTATGCGACCGAACCTTTAAAGAAGACGGTTCTTTTTTTCACGCCGCTTCGCACGATCCAGCTTCTGGGTTTTCTTCTGATCTTTTCGCTTTCGCTGGTGCTTCCGGGGACGCAGGCTTTTCAATCGTTTGACCGTCCGTTCTTCGATCGCTTTCTGAAACACCAGCCCTCGCCCAAGGTCGATCCGTCGATCGTTTATATCGGGATCGACAAGCAAAGCCTCCAGTCCATCAAGCCTTTCCCGTGGCCCAAGCGCTATTACGCGGCCATGACCCGGATCCTGCGCGAATGGGGCGCGAAGTCCATCGTGTTCGACCTTTTTTTCACACAGGGGCCGGAGATGAACGAAGACGATCAGGCTCTTTTGGAGGAATTCAAAAAAACCCCCAATTTTTATCTTCCCCTTTCCTTCGACGCGGAAGGATTCAAAAATTATTATTTCGTGAACCAGTCCGCGCCGGTCTATAGCGAGCATGCCAAAGGGATCGGGCATGTCAATTACAGCCTCGACCCGGACGGGGTCGTCCGCCGCGTTTATCCTTTTGTGAAATTCAATCAAAAGCTGATGCCGCACCTCGGGATCCTTGCCGCGTATGATTTTCTTGGGCGGCCAACGCCCACGCTCGAGCAATGCGATTTTCCGAGGGATGAAAGGAATAATCTTCTCATTCGTTGGGCGAAGCGCTGGAACGACGCGGCCCGCTATTATTCCTTTGTGGATGTCCTCAATAGCTACGCTCTGATCTCGAAAGGCCAGTCCACGCCGGTTAAGCCGGAAGATTTCAAAGACAAGATCTGCCTGGTCGGCCTGACCGCCGCCGATTTCAAGGCCACCCCGCTGGAGTCTGCGAGCCCCAGCCTCGGGGCCCTGGGCAATATCATCAATACGATCCTGACCGGCCAATACATTCGTGTGGCCTCTCCGGGAACTTCCGCTGTGTTTCTCCTTATAATAGCGCTTGTGACCGGGCTGGCTCTGATCCCGTTCCGTAGCGTGTTCTCGATCCTTGGGGTTTTGCTGATCGCGGGTCTCTGGATCCTGACCTCTTTTGTTTTATTTGTCGGGGCGGGTCTCTGGACGGGCGTGGCGGGACCGCTTTTCCTGATCCTGGGATTTTTCCTCCTGTCGTTTGTGATCGCAAAGGTTCAGAACTACCGGGAACAGCTTTATTTCCTGAGCCTCGCCGTGCGGGATGAACTCACCGGGCTTTATGTCATGCGTTATGTTTCCACGCTGCTCGCCCAGGCGCTCAGTTATTCGCGCGCGTTCAAAAAGCCATTTTCCGTGATCTTGCTGGATATCGATGACTTCCGGAAGATCAACGAGGCGCACGGTTACCGGACCGGGGATGAGGTGCTGAAAAAAGTCGCGGAGATCATCCAGGTCTCTGTCCGTACCAAGGGCCGGGCGATGCCGGATATCGCGGGCCGGTACGGCGAGGAGGAGTTCATCATCCTGCTTTCCGGCTATAACCTCGCGACAGCGACCTTCGGCGTGGCCGAAAGGATCCGCAGATCGATCGAGCAGGCCAAATTTCATACCAAGAACGGACAGTCTTTCAAAGTGACGGCCAGCGCCGGAGTTTCCGTGCTCAAGCTGGAAGAACGGGAACCCCAAAAAGTGATCGAGCGGGCCCAGGAAGCCCTTCTCAAGGCTAAATCGGAAGGCAAGAATCGTACCTGCATCCTTTGATAACCAGATGAAACGGTTTATATAAGGAAGGTCCGGGCTTTCCGGGGATAAAAAATTTGTACTTTGGTGGCGGGGGGGCGTATAATCCCGCAACTTCATTTTTAAAGAAGATTGTCGTAACTAATACAAGGCACAACAAGGAGTTAGAGATCATTAGCCCATCCCGGAAAGAGAGATTCTTTCAAGGTGAAGGGTATTTCTTTAAATTTTTTAAACTATTTTCTGCTACAACCAAAGAGGTTCCGGAATGAAAAAATTCTTCTCCGTCATCGCGATCCTCTCCCTCGTCTTTTCCCCCGTCACCCCCGCGTTTGCAGCTGATAATGCATGGATTGGCGCAACTGATGGTGTGTGGGCTACTTTGGCAAACTGGGCTACAGCGACGACCGTCCCGGGCACAGGCAATACAGCAACATTTAATGCGGCGGATGGCTTGGCTCCACTGGGAGTTATCAATCTTGGCGGAGCTGTCACGGTGGGCAGCGTTGTTTTTGATACGGCCGCCGCTGATGCTTATACCATCGGAATATTGGGCGT
>CAZGCC010000027.1:0-5386 GCA_964524195.1 uncultured bacterium
CCTTCTTTCATGTCAGCATCCAGCGAATATCGGAGATTCACAAAATAACCCAGGATCTGGCAGAATTTCTTGTCTGACGGTGTGATATTGAGCGCTTTTTTCAGAAGACCCTCCGGATCCGAAAGGTTCTTGAGAAGATTTTCTTTAAGAATACCCTGAAAAGCTTTCGCCGCCGCTTCATTCGCCCTTGCGAAATCTTTGCGGACAGCCCAGAGGGCAAAAACGAAAGGCTTTCCGGTCCAGGACTGCCACAATTCCCCGAGATCGTATTTATAAACCAGGTCCTTGGGCTGACAAAAAAGAGCCTCATCGCCGATCACAAGCGCCGCGGGATATTTCTGGAGCATCGCCTCCGGGTCCTGCTCCGCAAGATCGAAGGTGTTGTGATGACCGTATCTTTGCTTCAAGAGGATCTTCACAAGGCCGGCAGAGCTTTCGCTTTCCCGTGAGAGCGCGATCACCGCATGATCCAGCTGCTCGATCTTTTTTTTGGAGATCAAAAGAACGCTACGGGCGAAGAGGCGCGCGCCAATCGCAAGGTCCGGAAGCAAAAGATAATCGTCCTGATGCTGAAGATATTCCAGAGAGGATACCGGTCCCGCATCGATCTGGCCGCGCTGCATGGCCTGATTGATCCCCGCCGGGAATGATTCGAAAAAACTCAGCTCCTGCGCTCCCCCTTTTTCACGAGCCGCTTCCTCCAGACCGAAAAAAAAAGGCACGCAATTAAGATAACGGATCTTCCCGACTCGAAGCCGGGTCTTCGTCTGAATGCTCATCGACCCTCTTGATGGCTTCCGATCCATCGGGGATAAAGCATATGCTGGACTCCCATCTGGTCGAGGATCTTCCCCACCACGAAATCCACAAGGTCCGAGATCTTCTGCTGGCCGGAATAGAATGCGGGCATGGGCGGAACGATCTTCACGCCAAGCCTGGAAAGTTTCAGCATATTTTCAAGATGAATGGCGCTAAGCGGCATTTCGCGCGGCACGAGAATAAGTTTTCGGCCTTCTTTGATCGTGCAATCCGCCGCGCGGTGAATGAGGTTTTGAGAAAGACCCGATGCGATCGCCCCGAGCGTTCCCATGCTGCACGGCACGATGACCATCCCCTCCGTCGGGTACGACCCGCTCGCGATCGGCGCGGTAAAATCGTGAAAGTCGTGCATACTAATAAAGGGGCCTGCCCCCTTTTTCTCAGTAAAAAAAGAGGGCTGACCCCCTAACTCTTCCTTCATCACGATCTTGGCGGTATCCGAGATCACAAGTTCCACTGGAATTTTTTGCTCGGCCAATACCTCGAGCAAACGCATCCCATAAATCGCTCCACTCGCTCCCGTGATCGCGACGATATAGGGCTTCATGAAACTCTCCGTGCCATCTGAACCTTCAGGACCCGCATGGCTATTATTCTCCGGTATATTTGAAATAGACCACGACATCACAACCCGGCAGTTCTTGCGCGAGTTCCTTTTCAAAATTCTCGGCCAATCGCTGGATCTCGACTAGAGCGCGGTTGCCCTGCACCTTGAACCCAATATCCAGGAATGTCTTTTTACCCGCCTTCCGGACCCGCATCCGGTGGATCCCGGAAAAACCCTTCTGATGCTTTTCCGCGATCTTCGTGATCTTTTCATGGATATCACGGGAGGGCGCTCCGTCTAAAAGTTCGCGCACATTTCCGGAAAAAGCTTTGAGGGGAAGCCGCATCACAAGGGTCGCCAGGATGATCGCCATCACCGGGTCCACATAAATAGAAAGCTCCTTATGCCCCGCTCTTACCAAGATCAAACCGATGAAAAATCCGGCGAACATCCCAAGCGACATACCCGCGTCCACTCCCCAGTGAAGTGCCGCGGTTTTGAGCATCGAAGAACCCCGGCGCCGGGCGACGCTCCCCAAATAAACCATCAACCCCAGAGAAAAGAGCGTGGTAAGCCCTGTGGCCAACACCGGAAGATCGTAACGGAGAATATCTTCGGGATGAACGATGTCCTGGACCGCAAAAACGATCCCGATCAGACAGGTGAAGACGATCGCGATATTCTGCAACGCCACGGTGAGCGACTCGTATTTTTCATATCCGAAATTGTACTGCTGGTCAGGCGGGTTCGCGATCTTCTGGAGGATCTTTTTCACAAAGAGCGCCATGGACAGGATCACAAGCCCGGTGCCGGCGTCCAGGAGCAGTGTCACCGAATCCACCATCATCCCCACAACAAGCGAAACAAGGAAGATGATCCCCGCGCCCACGATCGAAATGTGCGCCGCTTTCATCTCGCAAGCATCCGGCCCCTTCTCAACTCTATCCATTTTTCTCCTTCTTCATTAAAACAAATCCAAGCACCGGGCCCGAGACGCTATTCGAATTTCCTAGGCAGGGTGAAAATAAATTTACTGCCTTTCCCAAGCTCGCTCTCAACCCAAATCCTGCCATTGTGAAGACTGATGATATCCTTGGTAATGGCAAGCCCCAGACCGGTCCCTTCCTGCCTTTCCGCCGTCAGGCGCTCGAATTTATCGAACAGCTTGCAAAGGTTCTCCTTGGAGATCCCCTGGCCTGAATCGGATATTTCGAACCGGACTTCTGTCTCCGTCCCGGAAAGACCCATGGTTATTTTTCCGCCGGCAGGAGTATATTTTATGGCATTGCTCAGCAAATTAATGATGACTTCGCTAAGCTTGTCACGATCCGCCCAAACCGACCCCGCACTCTCCGCAAACTCTTTTTCAAAGACCATATTGTTCTTGGCTATCTCATCGCTGTTGCAGGCGATCACCTCCGAAGCCAGGTCGGCGATCGAGACTTCTTCTTTTTTCAATTTCATTTTTCCCGCTTCGATCTTGGAAATATCCAGAAGATCCGTAACAAGCCTGACAAGTCTTTGAATGTTTTTTTGGACGACCTTAAGCCTCACCGCTTGCTTTTCGCTGACCTCCCCAGCCAAACCGCTGAGAATATATTCCAACGAGAGACTCATGTTCCCCAGAGGGTTCTTGAACTCATGAGAAACATTGGCGACAAAGGCCGACTTCCGCTGATCCATCTCTTTTAAAAGTTCCTCGGCCTTTTTGATCTTGCTGATGTCATTGCCTATGCAAAGGATCTCTTTAGTGCGTCCCTGCTGGCCTTCCAAAGACTTATTGGTCCACGAGATCCATACTCGCTCTCCGCTGCGGGTCATATTCTCATTTTCATTACTCACATACTTTCCCGGTTGCCGCACAAGATCGTCGATCATGATCTTCAGGTCCTTGCCCGCGCTATCCGTGATCGGCACGATCGTACCGATCACGCTTTGGCCTAAAATCTCTTTTTCTGTGAATCCGAAGAACTTTTGTGCGAATTTATTGATAAAAGTGATTCGGCCTTGCGTATCCATCCGCAGAATAATACTGTTGGCATCCTGGACCAGCCCGCGGTAATACTCCTCATTTTCCTTCAAAATCTTATCGGCTTTGACCTTACCCATCTTCTTCGTCCCTCTTGATCGCATCTAATTCTCATTTTGAAAAATCCATTTTAAAAAGAGATGTCCAGCAGAACGGCCAGGAAAAGCGTGACGCTGACGACGCCGTTCATAAGAAAAAAAGCTTCGTTCATTTTGGCGACGCCAAAAGATCTTATAAGCTGATGTTCCCGTATTAAAAAAAAGGCCGCTACTGCCAAACCAAGTCCATAGACCATCCCCATGCCCCCTAAAAATCCTCCGACGGCCCAACAAACCAAAGCCAGAATATGCAGTCCGCGGGTCAGCCGAAGCGTGTTCGCAATGCCGAACCTCGCCGGAAACGAGAACAGGCCATGCTTGATATCAAAATCAATATCCTGAAGCGCATAGATCATATCGAAACCCGCAACCCAGCCTATTACGCCAAGCGTCAAGAATGCCGGAGCCCACGCGAACTGCCCCGTCGCCGCGATCCAGGCTCCATAAGGCGCGATCCCGAGGATCAAGCCCAACACGAAATGCGAAAGCCAGGTGAATCGTTTGGCGAAAGGATAAAGAACGGCCAGCATTATCGGCAGGGGCGAAAGCCAAAAACATAGTGCGCCGAGTTGATAAGCGCTCCACTCAAAGATCATCAAAGCCAAAACCACAAACGACCAGACCGCTGAAACGCGGATCTTGTTTTGGGGAAGTGCCCGGTCTCCGGTCCTGGGATTCAAGGCATCGATCGAGCGGTCGAACAACCGGTTCAGCCCCATCGCCATGGTCCGGAAACTCACCATCGCGATCGTCACCCAGACGAATACCGAAAGATCAGGCCACCTCCGGCCTGCCATAAAAAGCCCTGCATAAGCAAAAGGAAGCGCAAAGATCGAATGCTCGAACTTGATCATTTCAAGGAACAGCGCTGCCTTAACGAAGATATTTTTCATCCAACCCATACTCGCGCCAACGGGATTCGACGCGCCGTTTGATATCCTCGCTCATCGAAATATCTTCGGGCCAGGGACGCTCCATCCCCTCAGCCCCGTTTTTCCGCGTTGCGTCGATCCCGATCTTGGACCCGCCAAAATCTTTGGACGCCCCGTGATCCAACTCATCCAGGGGACCTTCACTGAACACGATGTCGCGCTTCGGATCCATGTTATTGAGAACGCGCCATGAAACTTCCTTCATGTCCTGAATGTTCGCGTCATGATCGAGCACCACGATCATTTTGGAGAACATCATCTGCCCGAGCCCCCAGACCGCATGAATGATCTTCTTCCCCTGCCCGGGATAGCTTTTCTTGATCGAAAGGATCAGACAATTATGGAAGGCACCTTCCCACGGCAAGTGAATGTCCGTGATCTCCGGAAATTGTTTCTGGATCATGGGCAGGAAGATCCTCTCGATCGCCTTCCCCATATAACAATCCTCCATCGGCGCGCGGCCAACCACGGTGGTAACATAGACAGGATTTCTCCGGTGTGTCATGCAGGTGATGTGGAACACGGGAAAATCTTTCGCGCGGGAATAAAATCCCGTATGATCGCCGAACGGTCCCTCAAGGCGGCTCTCGCCCTCTTCGACATACCCCTCCAGCACGATCTCCGCTTCAGCCGGCACCTCCAGGTCGATCGTCTTGCATTTGACCAACTCAACGGATCTTTTGCGGAGGAATCCCGCAAGCATCAGTTCATCCATCCCCGGAGGAAGCGGGCATGCGGCGGCAAACATGGTTGCAGGATCCGCACCGATCACGCAGGCGACAGGCAGCCGCCCTTTTGTCCCTTTCCCGAGCTTGCGGAAATGCTCGGCCCCATCCTTATGGATCTGCCAATGCATCCCGGTCGTACGATCGTTATAGACATGCATCCGGTAAAGCCCGATATTTCGTTGATTTGTCTGGGGATCTTTGGTGATCACGAGCGGGAATGTGATGAATTTGCC
>CAZGCC010000027.1:5486-18864 GCA_964524195.1 uncultured bacterium
CCGCAAGAATGATTTTTTCCTGGCAGGGCGCCGATCTCACGAATTTGGGGAGCACCGCATTGAGCTCCGACAGCTTGGGGATCATGGCAAGTTTTTCAAAAAGCCCTTGCGGCGGTTTCAGGTCGAGAAAGGAATGAATGCGGTCAGCGATCTCGGAAATATCCTTCACCCCAAGCGCCATGCTCATCCTTTTCCGGGAGCCAAAAAGATTGATCACAAGCGGCACCTGGGAACCTTTGACATTTGTAAAAAGAAGCGCAGGCCCTTCTTTTTTCACAATGCGGTCATAGATCTCGGTCACTTCCAGTTCCCGATCGACCAAAGCCGGGATCTCCACAAGCTCCCCCGCCTCACGAAGAGCTTCAAGAAATTCTCGGAGATTTTTAAAGCCCATAGATCATCTCCTTTTTGCCGATCATACAAAGGCATCTGTTGAAAGGAGCTCGAACCACGGAGGCGAGCCCCCAGAAAGCGATGGCTTGATTCAACTTTTTTAAATGGATCATTTCATTGGGTTGGAAATGCCCGGAACTCTTGAGAAGTTTGGAGGTTTTTTCTTCGATCTCCAGTTCGAACGGCAGGTCAAAGATCACAAGAGCCATGACGACCAAAAAACAGCCCAACCCGAGATTGACCAAAAAATAGAGCGGCGGAACAAAATAACCCGCGATCAGCAGGATCCATCCGGCAAGCGCCGTAAAGCGGATCACGAACGACATGCGTTTTTTGAGACGGACCCAGAAGGTCATATTGGAAAGCTGGCACTTGAGAAAGGCCTGACGGGAAGCCTGGATCAGAGAAAGAAAATCCCGGCCTTCATAGACCTTCGGGTCGAGGAAAAGACCCTCCATCGAAGGGGAATCGCCTGAGGGTTCGATCGGGGTCACCGCCATCTGAAGAAGCCCGGCCTGGTCCAGGATAAAGCGCGCGACTTCACAACCTGTCACGGCCGTCCGGTAGGAAGGCGCCTTATATTTCCAAAGCACCCACTGCCCGAAGAGGGCAAAACCCAGAGAGACGACCACCGTTCCAATGAAGAAAAGCCAATGAATAGGATTCACGGCTTTTGATTATAAGCTAACTAGGAGTGTGATTCAAGGAAGCGCAGGAGCCCCTGCATATCCTCGGGAAGCTCGCTTGTCAGGGAGATCCACTTCTTGGTGCGAGGCTGTTCAAATCCCAGGGAGGCAGCGTGAAGGGCTTGGCGCTGAATGGGCGGGAACGGGATCCCGTAAAAAGTATCCCCCAGCACGGGATGCCCCATGTGGGAAAAATGCACACGGATCTGGTGGGTCCGTCCGGTCTTGGGGCGGATCTCCACGAGCGTGGCATTCTTGAACCGTTTCAGCACGCGGAAAAAGGTGGTCGCCTCTTTGCCGCCTGAGGGACGGACGACCACTTTCTTTCGGTTAAGAAAGGCGCGTCCGACGGGTTCCTCACAAACACCTTCGTCATGCTGCACGATCCCGCGAACAAGAGCGTTATAAACCCGGTCGATCGTATGTTCCTTGAATTGAAGGGCAAGCTTGGCATGCGCGTAGTCGTTCTTGGCGATGACCAGGAGCCCGGAGGTATCCTTATCAAGACGGTGCACGATCCCGGGACGGACCTTATCCTCAGCATTCCCGAGCGTCTGGACATGGAACAAAAGCGCGTTCACAAGTGTATGGTTAGGATTCCCGTGGGCTGGGTGCACGACCATGCCGGCGGGTTTATTTACGACGAGACAGTCCTCATCCTCATACACAATATCCAGCGGGATCGCTTCGGCGGGAAGATCTTCCACGGGCGCGTTGAGTTTCTCGACGCGGATCTTTTCCCCTTCCTTGACTGCGTAGTGCGGGGTCACTTGATTTCCATTCACCGACACGGCGCCGTTCTTGATCATTTTCTGGAGATGCGCCCGTGAATGCTGGTCGGACATTTTTTGAGCCAAAAAAACATCCAGGCGTTGCTCGGCATCCATCGCCTCGACCTCAAATTCCGTGAAGCGTTTTTTTGCCATATTAGCGAGCTCGGGACTGGCGGGCTTTAAACAGAATGAATGCCACGGCAATGATCAAAACACTTAGCCATTGATTCGAGGTAAGCCCCATCCACATCCAGCCGGCGGGCTCACGCAGGAATTCGATCAAATAACGGCCCAAACCGTAGAGGAGAAAGTAAAGAAGCCCGGTCTCCCCTTCGAAGCGGGATCTCTTCGGCCGGGAAAGGAGGAAAAAGAAAAGTGCCAGATCATAGAGCGCTTCATAAAGCTGCGTCGGGTGGACGGGATAGGCCACCTCGGGAAATTGAGCCGCCCAGGGAAGGTCGCAAACTTTTCCATAGCAACAGCCGTTCAGAAAACAGCCGATCCTTCCGAAGGCGTGCGCGAGGGCTCCGTAAGGCGCAAAAAAATCAAGAAGCTTCCAAAAAGACAGACCCAATTTCCGGCTTTTCAGCCAAAACCCGAGGGCCGCGGCAAGCGCGCCGCCGTAGAAGATCAGACCGCCTTCCCAAACCGCCAGGATCTTGAGAGGATTCGCCGCATAGTAAGAAAGATTCTGGAGCACATAAAGAAGACGGGCCCCGAGAAATCCCCACACCAATATAACGAAGGCTATATCGAACACCTCTTCTGGCGTAGGGAAACCTTCCTTCGCGGCACGGCGTTTCATGAGAAAAAGAGAAAGCAAAACCCCGATAGCAATGCTCAAGCCATAGGAGTAAAGATGGAACGCTCCGAAAGAAAACAGGATAGGCTTCATGATCTTTCCTTAGAACTCAGGACATGGATCAAATAAATGCAAACACCGACCGTAATGGCTGAATCCGCGATATTGAAGACGGGCCAGATGCGGAAATCGATAAAATCGATGACCGCTCCGAAGCGAAGACGATCGATCCAGTTCCCGATCGCGCCTCCCAGGATCAAACTGAGCGCCCAACGGACGGACGGGCTGGCCTGATGATGGGAACGGTTAGAGATGAAGAATAAAACAACGAGGCTAACGGTGATCACCGTGAAAAGAAGGGCTGTAGAACCGCCAAAAAGTCCGAACGCCACGCCCGGATTACGAACCAGGGTCAGATCCAGAACATTCGGGATCAAAGAAATGGACGCTTGGGGCGAGAGACCTTGAAGGGCAAAAAACTTCGAAAGTTGATCGAGGAGGATCACTACTCCCACAATACCGTAGAAGAAGATCACGAAGTCCGCTTGTTCTTCTCCTCTTCTTCCCGGGCTTTCATAGAAAGACGAGTGTAGGGCATCGCTAAAAGCCGCTTCCGGGGGATCGGAGTCCCGTAGACCTCACAAACGCCGTAGGTTCCGTCCTCGATCTTTCTGAGAGCGACATCGATGTCATTGAGAAGTTGCTGCTCATTAGAGGCCAGTCCAATATTGAGTTCCCGGTCATAATTATCGGTCGCCATATCCGCCACATCCGAAAGCTCTCCGGAATTGCTGGGCTGGTTCCCACTGAGCGAATCTCCCTCGATCTGTTGAAGATCACCGGCGATCTTCCCCCGTAACGCAAGAAGCAATTTCTTGAAAAACTCGAGCTCCTTTTGAGGAAGCTTTTTTACTTTCGGCATTTTGACCGGTTTGGAGGCGGTTTTCCCGGCCGTGTTCCGGACGCTTTTCTTAACCGCTTTCCGGACCGTTTTCTGAGTTTTTCGGGAAGCGGCTTTCTTAGAATTCTTTTTTGATTTCGACATATTGTTTAACCCTGCTTTCATTGAAATCGAGGCATCCCGGCCCCGGCGCCGTTTAAAATGTGAGGCGACCGCCTGCGGCAGGCCGCACCTTCAAAAGTTCTCGAATCGAGGCGGCATTATACTGATGCCCCCTTGGGGACGCAAGCGATAACTCCTCTCCTTCCGGAAAGATCACCCGGGAGCATATTCGTCCAGCGAAACCGGCACCGGACCTTTTTCCTGAAGCTCCTTCCTGAGAGCTCTCAAAAAAGCATCGACCACGACCGGATCGAACTGGGCTCCAGAGCAATTTCGGATCTCATGGATCGCCGAATCGATCGATCGTCCTTCCCGGTAGCAACGGGACGAAACGATCGCATGAAAACTGTCCACGACGCAGATAATTCGAGCCTCGATCGGAATCTCTTCCCCCTTGAGCCCTCGGGGATATCCCCGGCCGTCAAACCGTTCATGATGCGCCATGATGATCTCGCGCACCCTTTTAAAATCCGTCAACGGCTCCAGGATCCTCGCTCCTTTTTCGACATGGGTTTTCATGACCAACCACTCGTCCTGGGTCAGCGGCTCCGGTTTGCAGAGGATATGATCCGGGATCCCGATCTTACCCACATCATGAAGGATCAGAGCCGCAGAAAGAAGGTCTTTGGTCTTTCCCGAAAGATCGATCCCCATTTCCCGCGCCGTCAGTATCCCGAGCCGTTCCACCTCGGAGACATGTCCAAAGATATACGGCTCTTTAGCATGCACTTCCTCGGCCAGCGAACGCATGATCTCGTAGTAGGTTCTCTGTTCTTTACCACGCATTCTCTCGATCTCTTCAAGCCGTCTGGCGAGTTCTTGATTTTGCTCGACCAGATTTTGATTATATTCCGCGGTTTTAATAGCCATCGAACAATCGTGCGCAAGCGTTTGAAAGAACATAACTTCCTGGGAAGTGAAACCGCGACCGTTCAGCCGCCGTCCCAGCATCAAGACCCCCTCCAGCGTATCCTTGAAATAACCGGGGACCAGGAGCTCGACTTTCAGATTTTCCATCGCCCTTTGAATTTTCTTGAGCTGATCGGCCTTGGAATTGGAAGCCAGACGGAATTCGGCGCGGGAAGTCATTTTCTTGATGTCTGAGAGGAAAAGATAGTCCTTCTGAAACGGAAGTTTCTTTTTAAATCCCGAAAACCAATCCACAAGAGGATGATCCAACTCGAACTTCAAAAGCCCCACAGGAAGGCGTTTCGAGCCCTTTGAGTTCACAAAAACATAGTGCCCTTTTTTGGGATCCAGAACAAGAAGCGCCGTATGCGTAAGGCCGAATTGGCGATCGATAAAGCGGGTGATAAGCTTCAGGAGACGGTCCGGCCGCTTGAGACGAACCATGCTGCGCGCGACATCCCGCAGAACTTCCTGATAGTCGAATTTACGCGGGTTCAGAAAATCTTTGGTGATCGGCATAAAAACATTCCCCGAAGCAAGGGGCTCTTTCTGGATCCTTGCGTTCAACTCAAGACAAGGATTCCGGCACTACAACGATTTGGCAAGGCTCTCGATCTTGTCCTGGACATCCTTTTCGAGATACTCGAGGCTCAGAGGCTTGGTAATATAATTATCCGCCCCGAGCCGCATGGCTTCCTCGATCTTTTCCTGGGTTTCCACAGCCGTCACCATGATGACCTTCATCGTGGGATGAAGCCCTTTGATCTTCGAAAGCGCCTGCAAACCGTCCATCCCGGGCATCTGGATATCCAAAAGAACCACATTCGGCTTAAACCGGTCTACCTGTTCGAGAGCCCCGGCTCCGTCATGCGCGGTCGCGACCTTGTAATCACGATCCTCAAAAAAAGATTTCAGGAATTCACAGATCTCCACTTCGTCGTCCACGATCAGTAATCTCTTCGACATAAAATGATCCTCCTGATTAATAATACTCTGATGCAAAACTGAAATTAAGCCCTTGCTTGCGATCCTCTTCCGAGCCCGGCAACCGCATCTCCGTCTTTCTCGCTCTCGGCATTCCTCGCCGTTTCAGTCGCACATGGCAACTGAATGATGAACATACTCCCGACCCCCACCTGACTTTCGGCGCGAATCGAACCCCCATAGCGGTGCGTGATCTGTTTCGTCACGAAAAGCCCAAGTCCCACGGCTTCATGGCGCGTGGTATAGAACGGATTAAAAACCTTGTCCAGATGTTCAGCCGGGATCCCTTTTCCGGTATCCGAACAAATGATCTCAAGCAAATCCTCATCCCGGAGGTATTTCAACCCCATCGAGATCTTTCCTTCAGAGCCCACCGCTTCTACGGCATTCAGGAGCAAATTAAGAAAGATCTCGCGGATCTCCTGGATATTCGCGTAATACCGCGGCAATCCCGGTTCAAAACTCCTTGAAATCTCGATCTTGTCCAGCGACGCCTGATACGCGAGCAGGGCCAGCGTTTCATCCAGCGCTTTTTCCAGGGAAACCCATTCCTGCGGTCCCCGGGATCCTTGAGAATACATGATCAGCTTCCTTGTTATATCGGCTGCCCGGCGCGTTTGCTTCACTATCGTATTCAGCGCATCCTGGATGCTCGCCTCAAGCTGCTTGGGACCTTTTTGCATGAGGAGAACCTGGGCTTTCCCCGAGATAATGGCTAAAGGATTATGGATCTCATGAGCAATGCCCGCCGCCAGCTTTTCGATCGCATCAAGCTTTGTCTTTTGGATCCACTGGGACTGGGTGTCCTGGAGCTCCAGATTCATTTGACGCAAGCGTTTTACGATCAAAGCATTATGCACGCAGGGCCCGATCGCAGAGGCAAACTCTCGAAAAAAATGGAAATCCCCTTGGTCAAAAACGGTATCCGGCGCAAGCGCGCCGAACGCGAGAAGCCCCACGAGCTCACCTTTCACAAAAAGAGGGATCACCCAACCTGCCTGAAGAGAATCAAAATCCCGCGAAAGCGCGTTCGCTTCCTGCCAGGTCAGTCGCTGGAGGATCGGCCCCCGCACCAGGACATGCGGTCCGGTCTGATGGACAAGCTTGAGAAGGGGCGCATCAACCGCGAGACGGATCCTCTTGGAAGCCGAGATCGTCCAGCCAAAAGCCGAAGCGGCTTCAAAATTATTTTGAAGCGGGTCCGGAACGAACAAAGCCACGGTCTTCAGATGCAGGACCTCGCCGAAGGTATTCACGATAAGATTGGAGATCTCCTGAAGATCCAGGTTCACGGCCAGATCGGTCGCAAGCTCCATCAAGGTCATCTGGGCGAACGATTTTTTCTGGAAAAAATATTTTGAGAGAATTTTTTTCACCCACCGCTCCGTCGGCTTGTAGGCAATGACTGAGATCACTGTCATCACAAAAACCGGAAGAAGCGGATGGCGGACCCAAGCACTTGAAACGCCTGCGGAGAACACAAAAAAAGAAAGCAGAAAAGCCGCTAAGGCCCCCATGAAGAAAAGGATCAATCCCACGAGGATCTTTTTTAGAACCGCTTGCGGAGGCTGCAAATGAGTTGACGCTTTTTTCCTAAAAATGGGGATTCCCTTTCCAGTTAAAGGCCACAAGCTCGCACGGCTTCGAGACACTTCGGGCAAAGCAAAGCGTGCCCCGGATCCCGGCCGAGCGCTGAGGAATAATTCCAGCAGCGGACACATTTCCCGCCATCCGCCTTGGTGACGAGAACGCTTAGATGGAATTTCCTCTGGAACACCGCGGAAACACCTTCTGCGGCCTCCAAACCCTCCACAGCTTTCGTCTCCAGGACAACCTGGGACACGACAAAAACGCGAGCGAGTTCTTTTTCATATCTATGTAATATTTCGGCCGATCCCGGATCTTCTGCAGCCAGGATCACCTTCGCTTCAAGCCCTGCCCCGATCTCTTTGGCTTCGCGCTTTTTTTCAAGGAACGGCGTGATCAGATTGCGGATCTCGCGAAGATGTTCCCACTCCTGAAACTCCCCCTCCGCCATCCCGCCTAGGACTTCAGGCCAAGCGCTTGCGTGCACCGTACTCACGCCTTTTTCAAGAGGATAGGCACGCCACGCCTCTTCAGCCGTGAAAGGCAGGATGGGCGCCACGATCTTCACTAACCGTGAAAGCATATCAAAGAACGCCGTTTGAGCCGAACGGCGGAGCCAGGAATCCGGCGCCGCGGTATAGAGCGTGTCCTTCAGAGCATCCAGATAGAACGAGCTCAGATCCACCACGCAGAATTGATAGACCTCGCGATAGATCTGATGGAATTCAAAGCGCTCATAAAGATCCGTCACTGTCCTGACCAGATGATCGGTCTTGGTCATGGCCCAGCGGTCGAGGGGATGCAATTTTTCATACGATACGCGATTTTTCGTAACATCAAAGTCATAAAGATTCGACAAAAAATACCGGAAGGTATTGCGGATCTTGCGGTAGGCGTCCACCAGCTGCTTCAGGATCTCGTTGGAAAGGCGGACATCGAACTGATAATCGCAGGAAGTCACCCAGAGCCGGAGCACATCCGCGCCGAATTCTTTCATCACATCCTGCGGGGTCACAACATTCCCCGCCGATTTCGACATCTTCTTCCCCTGCCCGTCCATCACAAAGCCGTGCGTCAAAACGCTTTTGAAAGAACTCTTATCCTCAAGCGCCATCGCCGTCGTGAGCGCGCTCTGGAACCATCCCCGGTGCTGGTCGGAACCCTCCAGATAAAGATCTGCCGGGTACCGGAGCCCGGGGTGCTTGCGAAGCACGGCCTGATGACTGACCCCCGAATCGAACCAGACATCGACAATATCGGTTTCTTTTTCAAATTCGCTTTTGTGACATTGGGGACACTTTAAACCTGCGGGAAGAAAGGCTTCCGCGGGATGCGCGAACCAGGCATCGGCTCCTTCTTTCTCGAAAAGTTCCAGGATCTTGTCTTTGGACTCTTTGACGAAATGAACGCCCGTACAGTGCTTGCAGCGAATGACCGGTATCGGAACACCCCAATACCTCTGCCGTGAAAGGCACCATTCCGGACGGGTCTCGACCATAGCCCCGATGCGGTTCTTCCCCCAGTCGGGGATGAACTGAATGTCTTTGCCGATGACCTTCAGCATGCGCTTTCGAAGGTCTTTGTGGTCGATCTTCATGAACCATTGAGTGGTCGCGCGGAAAATGATCGGTTTCTTGCAGCGCCAGCAATGCGGGTAACTATGCGAGTGGTCTTCTTCCTTCAGAAGAAGCCCTTTTTCGCTTAAAAGCGCCGTGATCTTCGCATTAGACTTGAAAACATGTTCTCCCTGGCATAACGGAAAATCCGCGGTGAATTTTCCGCGATGATCAACCGGCGAAATAATAGGGAGACCATTCTCCAGATGCCCGTATTTATAGTCATCCTCTCCATGCCCCGGCGCGATATGGACGATCCCCGTACCATCCTCGCTTGAGACATAATCCGCCGTGATCACTTTCCCCTTCCGGTCGAGAAACGGGTGATGATACTCCAGACCATTGAGTTCCTGCCCCATCAAAGATTTGACCTTATTGAAACCATTGAGATCTATTTTCTCTCCCAGCTTGGAGTCCAAAGTTTTTGCAAAAACAAAAGCTTCATCGCCTTTTTGACGAACCGCATACTCGAGTTCGGGGTGGACGGCCGCACCAACATTGGCGGGGAGTGTCCATGGCGTCGTCGTCCATACCAACAAATAAGCCGCGCATTCTTTAGGGATTTGAAGGAGATGGTTGGCGTTGCAGAGTTCGAACTTCACAAAAACTGATTTGGAGATCTTGTCTTCATACTCCAGTTCGGCTTCGGCAAGCGCGGTATCGCAGTCGTAGCACCACGGCACAGGTTTCAGGCGCTGTTCGATGAAACCGTCCTCATAAAGCTTGATGAAAGACGCTGCGATAGCGGTCTGGTAACTATAATTCATGGTAAGGTAAGGGGCTTCCCACTCGCCGAAGATCCCGAGCCGCTTGAACTCTTCGCGCTGGATCCCGACGAACCGCTCCGCGTACTTACGGGCTTCTTTGCGGAACTCGACGCGATCCACCTCTTCCTTGCGCTTGCCCATTTCTTTGAGGCACGCATGCTCGATCGGAAGACCGTGACAATCCCACCCCGGAACATAAAGCGCGTCATGTCCGCGCATGGTCTGGTACTTCACAATGAGGTCTTTGAGGACTTTATTCAGGGCATGACCGATATGGATGTGACCGTTGGCGTAGGGTGGCCCGTCATGAAGCACATATTTGGGCTTGCCCGCCGACTTCCTGCGGATCGCGGAATACACCCCTTCCGCTTCCCACGCCTTGAGCATTTCCGGCTCGCGCCCGGCCAGATTTGCTTTCATGGGAAAGGGCGTTTGCGGAAGATTAAGTGTGTCTTTGTAGTTTTTAGGTTCGGTCATTGTTTTTTCGCCAAGTACGAAGTACTTAGAATTTTTTTATGGCTGCAGTAATAAGTTTGTCCAGCTTCGGTCCTGCTTCGTTCGCGGTCTTGATGATCTCCTGGATATCGCACGGCTCCAGATGATCCGGATCACAGGTGTCCGTAACAATGCTTAAGCCCAGGATCTCCATTCCCATATGAACACCAACGATCACTTCCGGGACCGTGGACATTCCGACAAGATCAGCGCCGAAATTACGCATCATCCGGTATTCCGCCCGGGTTTCAAGACACGGCCCTGTCACTCCAACATAAACCCCCTGGTTGACAGGGACCTTGACCTCTTGAGCGGCCGCAAGTGTCAGATCCGCAAGGCGTTTGGAATATGGCTCATACATGTCCGGGAACCGGGGCCCAAGTTTATCCAGATTAGGCCCGATCAGCGGGTTAACCCCCATAAAATTGATCTGGTCGGTGATGATCACGATCTCACCTTTTTTGTAGCTTAAGTTCAACCCGCCGGCTGCGTTTGAAACGATAAGGATCTTGGCGCCAAGCTCCCGGAGCACCCGCACTCCGAAGGTCACTTCCTCAAGCGAGTATCCTTCGTAAAAATGGAACCGTCCTTCCATCACGGCGATCTTCTTGCCGGAGAGCTCTCCAAGCACAAGCTGTCCTTTATGGGACTGGACGGTCGACTCCGGAAAATGCGGCAGTTTGTCATAGGTCAGGACCTTTTCGGCTTTGACACGGCCCGCAAGATTCCCGAGCCCGGTACCGAGCACAAGTGCGATCTCGGGCACAAAATCCGTTTGTTTGCGGATCGCCGCGACACAGGCATCGATCTTTTGGAGAAGTTCATTGGAAGGCTTTTGGGTTCGCTTCATCGGCATAAATTTCCCTCTATTGAAATTGGACGGCCAGTCTTAAAAGGATCGTGACAAGCACGCGGTTTGTGACATAGATCGCAAAGAAAGCAACAAGAGGCGAAAAATCCATCATACCCATTCGAAGCGGAAGGCGCCTCAAGGGCTCCAGGATCGGATCCGTAACCTGGTTCAGGAATTGCACCGGAGCCGAGAAAGGATCCACCGGAAACCAGGAGATAATGATCCGCGCAAAGATCATCCAGTAGAGGATCGTACAGACCCCGTTCACCAGCATGGCCAATCCCTGAAAAAGGATCCCGAACACAAACATCAGTTTTTCCTCCTAAGTTGACGGCTGCGATCCATCGCGGCGACAAGCGCTTGGTGAAAAATCTTTCCGAACCGGCGGCGCTGCAGGATTTTAAGCGCCGCTTCCGTGGTTCCTTTTTTGGAAGTGACCATTTGCCTCAGCTCCGCGCACGACGCTTGAGAATGTTTCGCCAGAAGAACCGCGCCCAATCCCGTTTGGATCGCCAGGATTCTGGCGATCTTGGGAGAAAGGCCCTTTTTTACCCCAAACGCTTCCAAAAGCTCCATCACATGAAAAAAGTAAGCCGGCCCGCTGCCGCTTAACGCCGTCACAAGATCGAGCATTTTCTCCGGAAGCGTCACGACTTCCCCGCATCCCGAAAAAAGTTGGGCCGCTATGGAATTCGATTTTTTATTTTTTCCGCAAAGAACGGTCATCGACTGACCAATCTTGGCTCCCAGATTCGGCATTGCCCGCACGACCGCTACCCCTCGCCCAAGCTCCGCTTCGATCTTGTCTGTCGTTATTCCGGCCAGAATGGAGATCACGCACTGCCCCGCCCTGAATGAAGCCTTGTGTTCCGCAGCAAAGGAATAAAGATCTTGCGGCTTGACGGCCAAAAGGACAATATCTGCGTTCTTCAAAAGTTCTGTGATCGAAGACGCAGCGCGAACATGGCAACAACGGCTAAATGCTTTGGCCTTGGCAACGATCTTATCATAAACCCATATGCAAGAAGGGGTTGCAAGGCGCCTCTTCAAAACACCTTCCAGGATCGAAGTCCCCATATTTCCGACGCCGATCAAACCCATCTTATGACGCTTCAACATTCTCATTTCGCTCCATCTCTCGGAAAGATCAAAGAGCCAATTCTAAGCATATTTGAACCTTCTTCAACAGCTATTCTGTAATCGGTCGACATTCCCATCGAAAGAATGTCCCAGCCATACTGCGGGAATTTCTTTTTCAGATCTTCTTTAAGCTCCCGGGTCTTGCGAAAGCATTCGCGGATCTTCCCTTCATCATCCGTCAGAGGACCGATCGCCATAAGCCCCCGGAGACTGATCGAAGGTCGCGCCGGCATTTGTCTTACAAAATCCGCGACCTTCTCCGGATCAAGACCGAACTTGCTTTCTTCTCCGGACATATTGACCTGGACAAGACATGGGACTTCCGGGATTCCCTTGGCTTTTGCCTGTTTTTCGATCGCCTCGGCAAGCTCCAACCGGTCAAGCGAATGGATCAGCACAACTTGCCCGATCACGAACTTCACCTTATTGGTCTGAAGATGCCCGATCAAATGCCAGCGGATATCCGGCGGCAAAGCCGGCTTTTTCTCCTGCCACTCCTGGACCCGGTTCTCTCCAAAATCCCTTTCTCCGGACTGATAGGCTTCGAGGATCCGTGAAGGATCCACAGTTTTCGTCACGATCACAAGGTGTACGCCTTCCGGATCGCGGCCGGAACTCAGGGCCGTTTCCCGGATAGATTTTTTAAGATCCTGGATCGATCGAATAACGCTCACAGCAGATGGCCTTTTGGGTTTGCAGCAACCTTCGGCAACTTAAAGCTTTTTAGCCTTGAGGAGCCTCTGACTCAAGCTCCGGATTTTCTTTCTGGAATTTTCTCATAAGATCAAAGAGCTCGATCACTTTGCCGCGATCCACATAGAAAACAACATTTTCGCCCTCCCGGAACCCGTAATACGCGTTCTCCTCGGGAACTTCGTTCCCAAAATAAAATGTCTCGGTCTTCCCCCCTTCCGACTCTATCCGGATAAGATCATGGATCATGAAAAATCCGAGCTCGGCTCTGGATCTTTTATTGTTGTCCCGATATTCCTTAACATGGAGATTTCGAAGAACCGCCAACACCGGCTCTATCTGCTCGATAGGGATCTTTTGGCCTAGCTTCGAGACGGGCTCAAACCAGTACCAATCTTCCCCATCTTTTTTCCACTGGTAACTCTGGGCGCCCATCTCCACATAGATTTTTTTGAAATTTTCCGAAGGAACGCGGAAAAGCCGTTTTTCCCGGAGAGCATAAACGCTCTGCCGGAATGCCGCCTTCATTTCCACGGGGAGAAGAAAATACCCGCGCTCCTCTTTCCACCGGGCATAGACAAATTTCCCGACAGGCGCATTGGCTCCCAGAAGAAGAG
>CAZGCC010000028.1:0-3811 GCA_964524195.1 uncultured bacterium
TTACCGTCATCGCTATGTGGATTTGATCTCGAATGACGAAGTAAGGGCGACCTTCAAGGCGCGAAGCCGTATCATCCGCGAGATCCGCGCATTTCTGGACCAGCGGGATTTTATGGAAGTAGAAACGCCCATGATGCAGCCCCTGGCCGGCGGCGCGCGCGCAAAACCTTTTGTGACCCATCACCACACGCTTCATACGGATCTTTTCCTGCGCGTAGCGCCCGAGCTTTATCTGAAGCGGCTTCTAGTGGGGGGATTTGAAAAAGTTTATGAGATCAACCGTAATTTCAGAAATGAAGGTATCTCGGTCCGGCATAATCCTGAATTCACCATGATGGAGCTTTATCAAGCGTATGCGGACTATGAGGACATGATGAATATTACCGAAGAGCTGACGCATCACCTCGTGATGATGCTTTATGGCAAGGACGAAATTCCGTATGGCGATAAGACGCTGAATTTCAAGCGGCCTTGGAAGCGCGTTTCTTTTTATGGCGCGCTTGAGGAAGCGACCGGAATGGATTTCAGGAAAGTGAATGTGCGCGAGGCGGCGAAAAAGCTGCATGTCGAGTTTTCGGAAAAAATGGAAGATATCGATGTCTTAAACGAGATTTTCGGGGAGACAGTTGAAAAGAATTTTTGGGATCCCGTTTTTGTGGTCGATTACCCGACGGTCATGACACCTCTGGCCAAAGCCAAAACCGAGGATCCGGAACTCGTCTACCGGTTTGAGCTTTTTGTCGCGAAGATGGAGATCGCCAACGCTTTCTCGGAGCTGAATGATCCCGGGATCCAGCGCGAACGGTTGATGGAACAAAAAGAGCTTATTGGAGAGCATAAAGAGGTCGATGAAGACTTCCTGATGGCCTTGGAATACGGGATGCCTCCTGCTGGAGGACTCGGGATCGGGATCGACCGGCTGGTGATGCTTCTCACAAATCAAGCCTCGATCCGGGATGTGATCTTATTTCCCCAGCTCAAGCCGGAGAAGAAAACGATCGAACAAGCTGAAGCGGAGGCTTAGGAATTACATGGGTTTCGAATCTTTTATCGCAAAAAGACATTTGACGCGGAGGCGCAAGACAGGTTTTATTTCGCTGATCTCTTTTATCTCGATCAGCGGGGTCGCGATCGGGGTGATGGCGTTGATCGTGGTGCTTGCGGTGATGAGCGGGTTCAGCCGTGAACTTAAGGAAAAAATCGTCGGCGTTCAGCCGCATCTGAGGATCGAGAAAGTCGATGGGATCGAGAATGTGGACCATGATCTGGCGGCGATCCGCAAACACAATATCCCGGGTCTTATATCCGCAGCGCCTTTTATCGAAGGCCAAGCGATCCTTCGCAGCACCAAGAACGCGACCGGTGTAGTGGTGAAGGGCCTGGATCCCAACAGCGAGGACCTGAGTCTCTTTGAAAAGAATATGGTGTCGGGGGCCTTGAACTTTAAGGATTCCGTACAGGTCGAGCGCAAAAGATTTCTATGGTTTTTCAGGAAAAAGATCGAAACCCGCCAGGGAAGCGTTTTTATCGGAGAGAATCTGGCGGCTACGCTGGGCGCTCAGGTGGGCGATGTGATCTATATGATCACGCCGATCCCTGAGCCTGAGAATCCGTTTGTTCCGCTTCCGATGCATGTGAGAACCTGGCCGTTCCTGGTGCGGGGAATCTATCGTGTGGGAATGAATGATTTTGATACTTCGCTCGCGCTTGTGAATATCGAACAGGCGCAAAAAGTCTATCAGATGGGTTCGAAGGTGACGGGGATCAGTATGCGTTTCAGGAATGTGGACGATGCCGAAAAGTGGAAATGGGTGATCGCCGGGGATTTCTCGAACCAGTATTACTTCCGGTCTTGGTATGACATGAACCAGAATTTCTTTCAGGCTCTCAAGGTTGAAAAATCCGTGATGACGATCCTTCTCGGGCTTATTACTTTGGTTGCGGCGTTCAATATTATCTCGACGCTGACCATGGTGGTCATGGAAAAGACCAAGGATATCGGCATACTCCGTGCTCTGGGCGCGACCCGGATGAGCGTTCGGAAGATCTTCGTGATGGAAGGATTCAGCATTGGCTCGATCGGGATCGTGCTTGGGGCGGTTCTAGGGCTTTCGCTTGCCTATAACCTCAATCCTGTCGCAGAGTTCCTTAAAAAGACCACGGGTCTGGATGTTTTTCCAAGCGATATTTATCTTTTTGACAAGATTCCTTCCGAAGTGCACATGCCGGATGTCATGATGATTGTCGGGTTCGCCCTGCTTGTAGCTATCATCGCAGGTTTTTATCCGGCGCACCGGGCGGCAAGTTTGAACCCTGTGGAGGCGCTCCGTTATGAGTAATCTTGTGGAAGCTCCGCTGCTTAGCGCGTTTGATATCCAGAAGCACTATGAAACGCCGGCCGGGACTCTCGAGATCCTTCGTTCGGTCCAGTTGATCGTTCGCAAGGGGGAGATGGTTTTCATTACCGGGAAGTCGGGTTGCGGGAAATCCACGCTGCTGCATATTTTGGGCGGTTTGGACCGGGCCACGGACGGAAAGATCTATTTTGAAGGAAAAGACATGATCGAAATGTCGGAAAAAGATCTTGCGCGGCTGCGTAGCCACCAGGTCGGGTTTGTATTCCAATTCTATCATCTCTTGCCGGAGTTGACCGTTTATGAAAATGTGCTTTTGCCGACTTTGATCGCGGGGAAGCCCAACAAGCCCTGGGTCAAGGAGATGCTCAAACGCGTGCGTCTCTGGAATCGCAGGGCTCATTATCCGTCAGAACTTTCGGGAGGCGAGCAGCAACGGGTGGCGATCGCCCGCGCGCTTGTGAATCGTCCGGCCGTGGTCTTGTGCGATGAGCCGACGGGGAATCTGGATCCCGAGACTGCCGGTCAGGTCATGACCCTTCTGAACGAATTGAATCAGCAGGAAGGCCAGGCATTCCTGATCGTGACGCATGACGAGGAAATGGCGGCGCGGTATCAGCGTTCCTACCGGCTGCAAGAGGGAGTGCTGGTTCCGGGACAATCGAAAGTCCCTGCTCCGGATACGATCATCCATAACTAACCGGTTTTATAATCGCAAGAACCCAGGAGAAAACAATGGAATTGCAAGTTTTTATCGACGGTAAATGGTATCCGAAAAGCGAAGCGAAGATCTCGATCTTCGACCACGGTCTTTTGTACGGGGACGGGGTTTTTGAGGGGATCCGCGCCTATAACGGTCTTGTTTTCAAATTGGACGAGCATCTGAATCGGCTTTGGGAATCCGCGCATTCGTTGATGTTGACCATCCCGATGGATATGAAGGCCATGAAATCAGCGATCGTCGAAACGCTCCGGAAGAACAACTTGATGGATGCCTACATTCGCGTGGTGGTGACGCGCGGGGTGGGTGATCTTGGACTTTCCCCATGGCTTTGCAAAAAGGCCACCGTCTTCATCATCACGGATAAGATCACACTTTATCCTAAAAGTCTCTACCAGAAGGGCCTCGAGATCATCACGGTCCCGACAGTACGGAATCTTCCCGAAGCGGTCAATCCCTCGATCAAAAGCCTGAATTATCTCAATAACATCATGGCGAAGATCGAAGCCAAGAACGGCGGTTGCATGGAAGCGCTCATGCTGAATCACCAGGGGTATGTGGCTGAATGTACCGGCGACAATGTGTTTATGATCAAAAAAATCGGCAAAGGGGCGACGGTGAAAGATCATGTCCTTCTAACGCCTCCGACTTATCTCGGAGCTCTTAAGGGCATCACGCGGCAGGCCATTATCGAGATCGCGGAGAGGCTCGATCTTCCTTTCGAGGAGCGGGTTAT
>CAZGCC010000028.1:3911-9465 GCA_964524195.1 uncultured bacterium
GTCCATATCTGCGAGGCATGCGCCGAGGAGAAAGGGACCGAATTTAAAACCTATTTTAATTTCGGAGATCTTTTGACGGGCGTGCCGGGGCTTGAGAAGGCGCTCGGAAAATCCGGAAAAAAAACGCCGCTTGTTTGTAAAGACTGCGGTATGAATTATGAAGATTTTGCGAAGAACGGACGGCTCGGCTGCGCGGGATGTTACGCTTCATTTCAAAAACCTCTTGCGAATTTGATCAAGCAGGTTCAACGGTCAGACTATCATGTGGGCAAGAAACCGGCCCGCATTCCCAAGGATACTCGCAGCATTCATGATCTACGACAGCTTCAGGAACGGCTCCGCAAAAGCATTCAGGCGGAAGCTTTTGAGGAGGCCGCGCGCTTGAGGGATGAGATCAAGCAAGCGGAGGATAAGATCAAAAAAGGGAAGAGGCCGAAAAGTGAATGAGATCGATCGTTTCATAGATCAGCCGGTCAATTGGCTTCGCGCGACGGGTCCGGAAAGCGATGTGGTTATCAGCTCTCGTTTGCGGTTGGCGCGCAACCTCGCGTCGTATCCTTTTTTGAGCCGGCTTGCAGTATCCCAGCGTGACGGGATCATTCAGGAAGTTGGGGAAGCCGTCAAGAATTCGAATTCTCTCAAGAACGCCTGCTATATCCCTTCAACCGGTCTTGCCGAACTTGACCGGCAGTTCCTGCTCGAACGGCACCTGGTAAGCCGCGAATTATTCCTCGAAGAGGGAAAAAGCGCGGTCGCGATCACGCCGGATGAAATGGTGAGCCTTATGGTGATCGAGGAGGACCACTTGCGGCTTCAGGCGTTCCAGTCGGGGCTTAATCTTGTTGAAGCTTGGCGAATAGCCGATGAGATCGATAGCGAACTTGAAAAAGATCTGGATTATGCTTTTGACGCGACGCTGGGCTATTTGACGGCTTGTCCGACGAATGTTGGGACATGAATTCGCGCCTCATGCATGCTTCATTTGCCGAGCCTTGTTCTTACCAAGCAGGTTCATAAGGTCCTGCAGGCTCTCTCCAAGCTAAATCTTGCGGTGCGCGGGCTTTACGGCGAAGGAACGCAAGCGAGCGGTAATTTTTTCCAATTTTCAAACCAGCTTACGCTCGGCCAACCCGAAGAAGAGATCATCTCGAATCTTGAGGGCGTGATCCGGCAGGTGATCACCCACGAACGAGAAGCCCGGGAATATCTGAAGAAAAAACGGAAATCCAAGATGGAAGACCAGATCTGGCGCGCTCTGGCGACGCTCAAAGCCGCCCGCATGATGTCTTCCTCCGAGGCGATCCAGTTGCTGTCGCTTGTGCAGGTGGGGATCGATGTTGGGGTTCTTGAGGGACAGGTGACCCACACGGACCTGAATCAATTGTTTCTTTTGATCCAACCCGCCCACCTTCAGAAAATGAATGGCAAAGAGCTGGGTGCGACCGAACGGGATGCGCGCCGTGCTGCCCGCATCCGGGATTATTTTGCGAAAGTGATCCTTTAAGAAAAACGGTATTTTTCCGTTACTATTAGAAGCTTTTAGACACCAGTCCTAATCCGGAGGTTCTCATGTTCGATCGTTTCACAGAAAGAGCTCGTAAAGTCATTATTCTCGCCAAAGAAGAAGCCAAGCGGTTCAATCACGACTACATCGGGACCGAGCACATCCTGCTGGGTTTGATCAAGGAGGGGGAAAGTGTTGCCGCGGCGGTGCTTCAGAACCTCGGTCTCTCGCTTGATACGATCCGACTGGAAGTGGAAAAGCTTGTCCAGTTCGGGCCGAGTACTGTGGTGTCGGGGGACATTCCGTTCACCCCGAAAGCCAAGAAGGTGATCGAGCTTGCCATGGATGAAGCGCGGCGGCTTGGGCACAACTATATCGGGACCGAGCATCTTTTGTTGGGGCTCATCAAGGAAGGCGAAGGAGTTGCAAGCCATGTGCTGATGAATGTGGGATTGGATCTGAATAAGGTTCGCGCCGAAGTGATCAAGCTTTTGGGCTCCACGACGCCGAGCGGTGAGCCCGGAGCGCCTCCGCCGAATATGGGCGGGGCCGGATCTCCGAGTGGCGGAAAGTCGAAGACCAAAACACCGGCGCTTGACGCGTTCGGCCGCGATCTTTCGCAGCTTGCCCGGGACGGGAAATTAGACCCTGTAGTGGGCCGGCAAGACGAGATCCAACGCGTTATCCAGGTCCTCGCGCGCCGCACCAAGAACAATCCTGTTCTTTTGGGCGAAGCGGGAGTCGGAAAAACAGCGATCGTGGAAGGTCTCGCCCAGATGATCATTGCTGGCGATGTGCCGGAGATCCTGGCCGACAAACGCATCGTTGTGCTCGATCTTGCTTTGATGGTGGCGGGAACGAAATATCGCGGTCAATTTGAAGAACGCATCAAGGCCGTGATGGATGAGATCCGCCGCACGGAAAATGTCATGATCTTTATCGACGAACTTCACACGCTTGTAGGCGCCGGCGGCGCGGAAGGCGCGATCGATGCTTCGAACATCCTGAAGCCCTCTTTGTCGCGTGGGGAGATCCAGTGTATCGGGGCGACGACGCTTGACGAATACCGGAAATATATTGAAAAAGATGCCGCTTTGGCCCGCCGTTTTCAAACGGTGGTCGTGGATCCTCCGTCTGTGGACGATACGATCCAGATCCTCAAAGGATTGCGAGACAAATATGAGGCGCATCATCGTGTCAAGATCCTGGATGAGGCCCTTGAGGCTGCCGCAAAACTTTCTGACCGTTATATCTCCGGACGGTTTCTTCCTGATAAAGCGATCGATATTATCGATGAAGCCGCTTCCCGGGCGCGACTTTCCGTAACGACGATGCCGAAAGACCTTAAAAAGGCGGAGACGGAGATCGAAGCGCTTCGTCGCGAAAAAGAAGCGTCGATCAAGGCTCAGGATTTCGAAAAAGCCGCCAAGATGCGCGACGATGAACGAAAGGCCAAAGAAGAGCTCCAGCGCATGAAAAAGAGCTGGAAAGAGTCCAAGTCCGAGGTTGAAGTCCAGGTAACCGGAGAGGATATCGCGTTCGTGGTCGCGAAATGGACCGGCGTGCCCCTTGCACGGCTTGAGGAGAAAGAAACTGCGCGGCTTCTTAAAATGGAAGACGAGCTTCACAAAAAGATCATTGGGCAGGATGAAGCGATTCGTGCGATCTCGCATGCCGTTCGTCGTTCCCGTTCCGGGTTGCGCAACCCGCGCCGTCCGATAGGATCGTTTATCTTTTTGGGCCCGACCGGCGTTGGTAAAACACTGCTTGCGCGTGCCCTTGCGGATTTTATGTTTGGCGATCAGGATGCCGTCGTGGTGGTGGATTGCTCCGAGTATGGGGAAAAGTTCAATGTTTCCCGTCTTGTGGGAGCCCCTCCGGGCTATGTGGGTTATGAAGAAGGAGGTCAGCTTACGGAAAAAGTGCGCCGCCGGCCGTACTCCGTGGTGCTTCTCGATGAGATCGAGAAAGCGCATCCGGATGTCTTCAACATTCTTTTGCAGCTCATGGAAGAAGGCCGTTTGACGGATTCATTCGGCCGCAAAGTGGATTTCCGTAATACCATCGTCATCATGACCTCGAATGTCGGGGCGGATCTTGTCCGGAAGCAAGGGGATCTGGGGTTCGCGCCGAAGCGAGACGAGATGAATTACGAAAATCTCAAGCAGAAGTTGCTGGATGAGGTCAAGAGGGTTTTCCGTCCGGAATTCCTGAACCGGGTGGATGACACCATCGTGTTCCATCCGCTTTCGCGCCAGGATCTGGAACAGATCATCCATTTCGAGCTCAAGGAGGTTCAGGACCGTCTTAAGGACAAGAAGATGGAACTGGTGCTTACCGATGAGGTTCTGAAATTCCTGATCGACCAGGGCTATGACCCCGTGTTCGGCGCCCGGCCACTTAAGAGAACGATCCAGCGGTTTGTGGAAAATATTCTGGCCGAAGAGATCCTTGGCGGGAAATTCGAAGAAGGGGACAAGATCAAGGCGGAGATCCGTGGCGAGAGAATTTCTTTTGAAAAAGCGACCTAGTCCCAATGCCCATCCATTTCAGCAGGGTTGAAATTGGGGTGATCCTTGTCTGCTGTGTAAGAAATGAAATTTTGGGCAAGGATAGCGCGAGGGTGCGCGTGTGCGTTCTTTTTTAAAAAAAGCGTTTCTTTTTTTGGCGTTCGCGATTGTGTCGGGAGCCCTGCTTTTTAATTTTCTTCTGAGCCGCATCGCCAGATCTGAAGACTTCAGACGGTTCGCGGAACAAAAAGTCGGCGAATTCCTCAAGGCCACCGTTCATATCGGCGAGATCCGGCCTTATCGCTTTAATCAGCTTTCCCTCGAAAAGATCCTGATCGAAACACCTTCCGCAAGGGGAGGCTCCCAGATCATTCGCGTGGACCGCCTCCTCTTTCGCTACCAGCTCGACCAGCTCTGGACAAGAAAATTCGATATTCCTGCCGGAGTGGTGCTGAAAAATCCGGCGATCCTGATCGAGCAGGATCAGTTCCCTTACCGCTATTTCGAAAACGCCACGATCGGATCCGGAGGGCTTGTGATGCCTTCGCTGGATTTCAAGGGAGGCGAGATCCGCTACCTCCTTTCATCACTCGGAAAAGAAATTCTGCTCCGGGATGTGGAAGGGAATATCCAGCCGTCGCTTGAGGGAAAAGCTCAGGTGGATGTGCGCGCCCGGATGACGGGTTTGTTGAATGGACGCGTTCATATTTATGGATCAGTGGATCCTTTCCGGAGCACGCACGATCTTTGGCTTGAGCTGGAATCCACCGATTTCGCCGGGGACATCCCGCTTCCCTTCAGAGCGCTTGAAGGAAAGGTCCACTGGGTGGATCACGATCTTTTCTTTGAAGACTTGCATGGAACTTTATACGGATGGCAGACGGATCTGGCCGGCTCGTTTTTAAGCCGCGGGGGACAACCGAAGATCGAGTGTCATTTACGGACCGGGAAAGGGATGCCGCACTTCAAGCTGGATCTTTCCCTGGATCTTCTAGGGAGAGATCTCGAGGGCGCTTTTGAGTTTTTCGAGAATCCCGAAGTGCGCTTTCGGGGGAAAGTGCGCCGGGAGAAAAGCCGTTTTTTTATCGATTCTCTCCAAACGAATACAGGATACCAGGCGCGCGGGGAACTCGATTTTTCAAGCGGAAATTATGAAGTATTTCTTGGAAAAGGGAGTAAGCGGATGGCGATCCACTCCAACCTCCGGGGGCTGGATTTTGCCATGAATTTCCGTTTTGATCACGCAACGCTTTGGGGTATGGACCTCGTGACGCAGGGGAAACTTTTCCTGCACGCTTCATCACTTCGCTGGAAGGGGCGGGATTTTCTCTTCAAAGGGCAGTTCGAGACCGACTACTTTATTTTGGAGCGGCAGCCTTTCGAGGACCTGAGGGGGGAATTTGAGTTCAGCCCTCTTGGGGTGACGGGGATCCGGAGCTCTTGGGGAGAAAAATTCCGTCTGACGGGGCAAGTGACCTTTCCCCATAAAAAACCGAAGGCGAAATTGGCCGTTCAAATCGCCGGCTTCGACCTGGGGTTG
>CAZGCC010000028.1:9631-14393 GCA_964524195.1 uncultured bacterium
ATTACCACCGTGCTATCATTCAGCTTCGGGGTTTCCTCCCGTATTTGCCTTTAAAGGATTCCAAGATCTGGAAGGGCCGAACGGTTTTCTTTTTGACCGGAGCGCTGGACCTGAAGCTTGACAATATATTTGCGGGGGTAAAAATACAAACCCCCGACAATCTTGTGATCTGGAAGGGTCTTGAGGCGGTTCTTCACAAAAAGGATAATATCCTGGAATTGAACTCGAAGAAGGTGGGCGAATGGGGAGAGCTCACGGTGCTTGAAGCCGGGTCTCCCGAACCCACGCAGGGCTCGAAAGAAGCGGAAGGCAGGGATCCCGAAGAGAATCAAAAGTATTTTTTCGGTCCCAAATTGAAGTTTTGACAGTTTGTAAACAGGAGCTTTATGTCGCATTGGAGTGAGCTGAAGCGAACGGTGTCGGTCCGGTCATGGCTTCAAAGGTTCGGGGCCGGGTGCCTGGATATTTTTGAGGGGGCAGGCGGGATCGCGCTGCTTTTTAAAGAGTCCTGCGGGTTGCTGGCCTCTGGAAAGATCCGCTGGAGAGCGGTGCTCGATCAAATGAACAAGATCGGCGTGCAGTCGCTGCCCCTGGTGTTTCTGACCGCTTTTTTTACGGGGATGGTACTGGCCCTGCAATCGGCTTACCAGCTGAAGCTTTTTTCTGCGGAAAAATTTACCGCGGATCTGATCTCGGTATCCCTTTGCCGTGAACTCGGGCCGGTATTGACTGCTATGGTTGTTGCCGGACGGGTGGGAGCTTCGATCGCCGCTGAACTCGGGACAATGAAAGTTACCGAACAGATCGACGCGTTGAAGTCTTTGGCTATGAATCCCGTTCAATACCTTGTTGTCCCGAGATTTATTGCGGCTTTGTTCATGCTTTTTATCCTGACCATTTACGCGGATGTGATCGGGATGTTCGGGGGATATCTGATCTCGGTCTTTAAGTTAGGGATGAGTTCTCATATGTATATCAAGCGCGGGTTCGATGCGCTGGTGGTCAAGGATGTCGTGACGGGGCTCATCAAGGCATTTTTCTTTGGAGGGATCATTTCAATCGTGGGCTGCTACTTTGGTTTTAAAGCCCGCGGCGGCGCCGAAGGCGTGGGGCGTGCGACCACGCTGGCGGTGGTTGTTTCTTTGATCATGGTGATCGCCTCCGACGCGCTTTTTTCAGCTATTTTTTATTTCTTTTAGAAAAGGACGATCGTGATCCAGATCCAGGGAATCCATAAGTGGTTTGGCCCGCAGCATGTTCTCAAGGGTGTTGATCTGACGATTCGTGAGGGCGAAACGCTTGTGATCATCGGCCGTTCGGGATGCGGGAAGAGTGTGTTGCTCAAGCATATCATGGCGATCCTGGAGCCCGATGAGGGAGATATCAAGATATTTGGCCGATCTATGTTCTCCATGCTTCCCGAGGAACAGGACCAGTGTCGGCTTCAGCTCGGGATGTTGTTCCAAGGCGCGGCGCTCTTTGATTCGCTCACAGTCCGTGAAAATGTTGGATTTTCTCTTCTGGAGCATACGAAATTACCCGACGAGACCATTGATGAAAAGGTCCGGGAGAAACTCCGTCTGGTGGGGCTTTCGGGGATCGAAGAACTGATGCCGGCCAGTCTTTCGGGGGGTATGAAAAAAAGAGTGGGCTTGGCGCGGGCGATCTGTAACGAGCCAAAGATCATTCTCTATGACGAGCCCACGACGGGACTCGATCCGATCAATGCGGATGTCATTAACGATCTGATTCTCAGGATGCAAAAGCAGTTAAAGGTGATCTCGATCGTGGTGACCCACGATATGACGAGCGCCTATAAAGTGGCGGACCGGATTGCCATGCTTTACGAGGGCCGGATCATCGCGGTTGGGACTCCGGAGGAGATCAAAAATTCCAAAGATCCTATCGTCCAGCAATTCATTACGGGGTCGGCGCACGGCCCCATTACAGATCATTTGAAAAAGGAAACGGAGCTTTTATGAAGAAGAAAAATGATGAAGTTTCGGTCGGGGTCTTTGTGATCCTCGGGTTTATTTTTTTGACGCTTGTCCTGTTTTTTGTCAGCGGGGTCTATCTATTCCGTTCGGGTTATACCGTGGATGTGATGTATGACTATGTCAGTATTCTCAGCAAGGGGGCGCCGGTGCGTATGGCGGGCGTGCGTATCGGGGAAGTTAGCAAGGTGGATCTTGTTTTTGATGCGGCCAAGGAGAGCAGCCGCGTGAAGATCAAACTTTTCATTGAAAAGGGGGTTGAAATCAGGGAAAATTACGCTTTTACGATCCGCGGGACGCACATTTTGAGCGAACCTCATGTGGAGATCACGCCGAAGCCTGGAACTCTCCCTATCGTCCGTAAGGGTGCTGTGATGGAGGGAGTGCCTTTGGTTGCGGTGGAGGAGTTGATGGACAGGGCTCATGATGTCTTGGGCGATCTCTCGTCACTTAGCGGAGAGTTGAAGGACTCCTTTAAGGGGCCGGACGGGAATGTGTATCAAAGTCTTCAGAATATCGAGGCCTCAAGCGCGTCGCTTTCCAAGATCCTCGGAACGGTTGAAAAAGGGGATGGGACCATCGGGAAGCTTTTGATGGAAGACGAGCTTTATAAGGAGATGGACGCGCTTGTGAAGGATGTGAGAGCGCACCCTTGGAAGCTTGTCCGGAAGGACTCGAAGGACAAGAGGAAGTGGTATTTCCTCTTTTTAGCATAACCCATTTACGGGGATCTATGGATATTCACTTTTCATACTCGTTGCGCGAGCAACATCAAAGGAGCAGGGATCATGATTCTTTTCATAAGGATTCTTTTTGTTCTGTGCTGTGCAGCTTTCGGGCATTACGCTCAGTGGCTTTCCAGTCTTCAATTGCCTTTCGGGGAATGGCTTTCAGCGGCAGCGGGGGGATTGGCCGGTAGCATCATCGTTTTATTGGATGTTTTCTTCAAGCAGTATACCGTTCGAAATATCCTCTCCGTAATCGCCGGATTCGCGCTTGGCCTTTTAACGCAGCGTCTCTTCATGATGGTGTTGGCCTATGCTCATTTTCCCGAGGATGTGAACCAGACTTTCGGCGTCGCTACCGCGATCATTTTCTCCTACCTGGGTATTATCACGATCCTTCGCGGGCAGGACGAATTCAGTCTGATGATCCCGTTCGTGCATCTCGATTCCAAAGGGCCGGGCGAGGAAATGATCCTTCTGGATACGAGTGTCATCATTGACGGCCGCATCGCGGATATCGCCAACACGCATTTTCTCTCGAGCAAACTTATTTTGCCGCGCTTTGTTCTCAAGGAACTTCAGCTGATCGCGGATTCTTCAGATCCCTTGAAGCGGAACCGCGGTCGCCGGGGACTGGATGTTCTGAATTCCATCCAATCTAATCCGAACATTACGGTAAAGATCCACGAGCTGGATTTTCCGGAGTTCAACACCGTGGACGCAAAGCTGGTCAAGATGGGGCAGGTGCTTCAGGCGAAGGTTTTCACCAACGATTACAATCTCAACAAGGTCGCCGAACTCCAGGGTGTGAAAGTCCTCAACATCAACGATCTTGCCAACGCGCTCAAGCCCGTGGTCATGCCGGGAGAGGAAATGGAGATCAAGATCCTCAAGGAAGGCAAGGAACAGGAACAGGGCGTGGCGTATCTGGATGACGGAACGATGGTGGTGGTGGATAACGGCAAACGCCGTTTGGGGAGTACCGTAAAAGTTACGATCACGAGCGTGCTTCAGACGCAAGCCGGCCGCATGATCTTCGCGAAACTTTCCGATGATAATGATCGCCACTCCGACCGCGGGGGCGATCGTTGGCGCGAAAACCGCGAGCGCCATGGCAGCGATCCCCGACGCCCACGGAACGGTCATGATCGTCCCAACCATTCGAATTCGCAAGGTTTTCAAGGCCAGACGAATCCCCAGGGCTTTCAGAGTCACGGGGGAGGGAGATAGAGCTCGCCCCGTTAGAAATTTAAAATTTCATAAAGGAATGGGGCTTTGGGTGCGTTCTATGATTTTTTGTGGCTGGCTTTCTAAATGAAGTCATTGAATTTCTAACGGGGTAAATGCATGCGAGTCTCTCTCATCGTTCCCGCCGCTGGGCTTAGCAGTCGTTTCTTTCAGAGTCTTCGTTCTTCTGCCAAGGCGGTTGCTCCGGTTCGTTCGAAGCTTTTTTATCAGCTGGACGGGGAGCCGGTGCTTCTGCGGACGCTTGAGGCTTTCCGGAAATTTCCCGAGATTTGTGAAACGATCGTGGCGATCAGTCCAGAAATGTTGCCAGAAGTGAAGCGGTGGGCCCGCCAGATAAAAAATCCGAAGGTCCGGTGGATCCCGGGAGGAAAAACCCGCGCAGAATCAGTGTTGAAAGCTCTCAAAAAAACCTCTTCTCGTTCTGACTGGATCATGGTTCATGATGGCGCGCGGCCACTGGTTACTTCTAATGCGATCAAACAGGTTCTGGGAGTCGGTAAAAATTGGGATGGCGTGATCCTGGCGCGCAAGGTGGTGCCCACGATCAAGCGGGTTTTGACCGAAGACGGACACATTCGCGAGACTGTGGACCGCGATTCTCTCTATGAGGCTGAAACACCGCAGCTTGTCCGGCGGGAAGTTCTTTTGAAGGCGTATCAACAAAACCCAAGGGCTTTGGAGGCGACGGATGAAGCGGGACTTCTGGAGGCGATCGGCGCGAGAGTGCGCGTGATGCCTCATGGGGACTGGAACCCAAAACTAACCACCCTAACGGATTTGATGCTGGCCAAAGCT
>CAZGCC010000028.1:14403-18810 GCA_964524195.1 uncultured bacterium
AAAAAATATTTCTCCGGAAACTCGCGTTGGGATCGGTTTTGATACGCACCGTTTAGTGAAGGGCCGGAAATTCTATCTGGGAGGTATCGTGATCCCGTCGCCCAAAGGTGCGCTAGGTCATTCCGACGGGGATGCTCTTCTGCACGCGCTTGCGGACGCGATCCTGGGAGCGATCGGCGGAGGCGATATCGGGGAATGGTTTTCGGATCGTGATCCGAAATACAAGAATATCCGGAGCCCCAGGATCCTCGCGACGATCCTTGACGAAGCGAAACGCCGCGGTTGGCAGCCCTATCACGCGGATACGAATATCATTCTTGAGACACCCAAGCTTTATAAACTCAAGCCCGGGATCCGGAAAAGTGTCGCGAAGTTGCTCGAACTTCCCGAAACAGATGTTTCTATCAAAGCGCGTACCCGGGAAGGGCTTGGGCCTGAGGGGGAGGGTTTGGCTGTGACCTGCCAGGCCGTGGTCAGTATGAAAAGGATCTCGAATTTCAACGGTGAGATTTAAAAATATGACGATCCAATTCCATAATACGCTTTCGGGAAAGCTCGAAGAATTCAAACCGCTTAAAGAGGGTGTTGTGACGCTTTACACCTGCGGTCCCACGGTCTATCACTACGCGCATATCGGAAATTTCAGGACTTTTGTGTTCGAGGACCTCCTGCGCCGCTTTCTGGAATTCAAGGGATTCAAAGTAAAACATGTGATGAACATTACGGATGTGGATGACAAAACGATTGCCGGGGCAAATCGCGAGAAAAAAACCTTATCGTCTTATACGGAATTTTACACGGAAGCGTTCCTCGAAGATCTCAAGACCCTGAATCTTCTTTTGCCGGCGGTCCAGCCGAGGGCCACCGACGAGATCCCTTCCATGATCGAGATGATCCAGGGGTTGATCCAGAACGGAATAGCTTATGAGGTGGAAGGCTCCGTTTATTACCGTCTTTCAGCTTTTCCGGAATATGGCAAACTTTCAAAGAAAAAGCTCGAGGGGAATATCGAAGGCGCGCGGGTGGATGTTGATGAGTATGAAAAAGAACAGGGCGCGGATTTCGTGCTTTGGAAAGCCGCCAAAGAAGACGAACCGTCCTGGGATTCTCCGTGGGGCAAGGGCCGTCCCGGTTGGCATATCGAGTGCTCCGCCATGTGCGTCCGCCATCTTGGAGAAACGGTGGATATTCACGCCGGCGGCGAAGATCTGATATTCCCGCATCACGAAAACGAGATCGCGCAATCCGAGGCCGCGACCGGAAAACCGTTCGTAAAATACTGGCTCCACGCCAAGCACTTGCTTGTGAATGGCGAAAAAATGTCGAAATCCAAAGGCAACTTTTTCACGCTCCGGGATCTTTTGGGGAAAGGCTATGACCCGATGGCGATCCGTTACGCGCTTCTCTCCGTCCATTACCGGCATCAGCTTAATTTTACTTTTGAAGGGCTGAAAGAAGCGCGCGAGGTTATTGAGAAACTCGATAATTGCTATTTCCAATGTTTAAGCCGGAGAGATGTTTGTCATCCCCGCGGAGGCGGGGATCCAGAGCCTGGATTCCCGATAAAAGCATTCGGGAATGACACGCTGTCAGAGGCTCTTGAGAAGATGAATCAATTTTTGAGCGATGATTTGAATATTGCAGGCGCGCTCGCCAGCCTCCAGGAGGTAGTAACGCAGATCAATGCGCATCTCGCTGGACTTTCTGATGAGGGTCTCGTGGCGTGCCTTAAATTTTTTGAGAGAACGGGCCAGCTTCTCGGTCTCGATATCGCCGCAATCGACACGATTCCCGATAATGTCAAAACGGCCTTGGGGCAATATGTCGAAGCCCGGACTGCGCGCGATTTTGTGACTTCTGACCTCATGCGCCAAAAGATCGTGGAGCTAGGTTGGTTCGTCAAGGATGGTCGGCCGGGCGAACCTTCCACTGTTAAGAAGATCCGTAGAGCTTGGGACATTAAGAAATGAAGCTAAAAAAATCCAGGGAAATCCTTCGCTGCGCTCAGGACGATAAAAAGCATCGAGGATATTTCATTACATTTGAAGGCGCGGAAGGATCGGGGAAGAGCACGCAGATCCGGAATGCTGTGGCTTTTCTTAAGAAAAAAGGCCGTTCAGTCGTCATGCTCCGTGAGCCGGGTGGAACGCGCATCAGCGAGGCGATCCGGGAGATACTTCTCGATAAAAATAATAAAGAAATGGCGCATGTAACGGAGCTGCTTCTTTATTATGCGGCTCGCGCGCAAATCGTCCGGGAAAAGATCCTTCCGGCGCTGGGGAAGGGCAAAGTTGTGATCTGCGACCGGTTCGAGGATTCAACGCGGGCTTATCAGGGTTTTGGCCGCAAGATTTCACTCGGAGCGATCGAACAGATAGGCAAGTTGGTGCGCGGTTCTTTAAGACCCGATCTTACATTTGTGCTGGATATCGATATTGCGAAAGGGCTCAAACGCGGCGGCCGGCACGACCGGATCGAACGCGAGGCTTTGAGTTTCCATGAGCGGGTTCGTCGTGGTTTCCTCGCGCTCGCAAAAAACGAACCCCGCCGTATAGTCGTGCTGGACTCAAGCAGATCTGTGGAATCGGTCAGTCAAAAAATTCGGGAGAGGCTCCAAAATGTTTTTGGCCAATAATACCCAGAAACTAGCGATGCGGATCCTTGAATCTCATATCCGGGAAGGCCGCGTGGCGTCTTCTTATATTTTTAGCGGTAGCGGGGGAGGTGCTGAAATGCCGGAGATGGCTGGTGACCGCCATGCCGCGGATATTAAGGAGGAATTCGCCGGAGCTTTCGCGATCGCCCTTTTGAGCGAAGAAGAAAAGATGTTCGGTGCCGGTGCTCCCGCGGTGGCCCAAAGGGTCTGGAAACGGTCCCATCCCGATGTCCGGTGGGTGAAAGAGGATGAAGGAAAGAGCTCGATCGGCATCAACTCTGTGCGCAGTACGATCCAGTGGGCTTCCATGAAACCTTTTGAGGCGAAATGGAAGGTCTGTATCGTGCTTGTGGCTGAAAAACTCACGGAAGAAGCCGCCAACGCTTTTTTGAAAACACTGGAAGAACCGCCAAGGAATACGGTTTTTTGCCTTTTGGTGGAGAATAAAAACAATCTGCTTGAGACGATCCAGTCGCGGTCTTTTGAAATCCGTTTGATGCCGATGTCGTTCGATGCTGTTTCGATGGGCGCGGGCATGCTCGAAGCCTTGCCCGTCCGCGAAGTCTTTGAAACTTATCCGGGGTTGCCGCGCGATGAGGTGAAAAAGAAGCTCGAAGGGTTGATGGTTGTTTGCCGGGAAAAGCTTTATAAGCTGACGGCCGGAGGCAATACCGATCCGCAGACGATAAACCGTTGGATCGATGCCATGGACCTTGTCTATGATTCAAAATCCGCGCTTGATATGAATGTGAACCAGAAATTGATGGCGACGAGGCTCGCGATAAGGCTTGCGCGGCTTTTTCCGTCCCAGAAGGCAGTGTCGTTATGACAAAGACCTATTATTTGACCACGCCGATCTATTATGTGAATGGCAAGCCGCATATCGGTCATGCCTACACCAGCATTCTCTGCGATACATTCGCTCGCTTCCACCGGATGCTAGGGGAACCTGTTTTTTATATTACCGGTACTGACGAACACGGTATCAAGGTCCAGAAGGCCGCGATGGAGCAGGGCATGGAGCCGAAAGCGTTCGTTGACGCGATCGTGCCGGAATTCAAAAAGCTTTGGGAGGTCCTCGGGATTCAGTATGACCATTTTATCCGAACGACGGATGACTATCATAAAGCCGCCGTGAAAAAAGTGCTGAGCGCCCTGGAGAAGAAAGGGGATATCTATAAAGCTTCCTATAAGGGCTGGTACTGCACGCCCTGTGAATCTTTTTGGACAGCGCTGCAACTGAAAGACGGAAAATGTCCTGATTGCAACCGCGGCGTAGAGCAACTTGAAGAAGAAAATTATTTTTTCAAAATGTCCACTTATCAACCGTGGCTGATCGACTATATCCAGAAGAATCCTGATTTTATCCAGCCGGAGTACCGTAAGAATGAAGTGCTCGGGTTCTTAAAAGAACCGCTTGAGGACCTCTGTATCACGCGGCCGAAAACACGGTTGACCTGGGGGATCGAATATCCGGGGTCTAAAGACCATGTTGTCTATGTCTGGTTTGACGCGCTTTTGAACTATTTGAGCGGTGCGGGTTATTTTACGGATGAAAAAAAATTCAGATCGCTATGGCCGGCGGACCTTCACCTGATGGCCAAAGACATTCTCCGGCAGCATGCTATTTTCTGGCCGATCATGCTCAAGGCCATGGGCGTGGAGATGCCAAAACTTGTATTTGCTCACGGTTGGTGGAAGATCGGCGGGGCGAAGATGTCGAAATCGGTCGGGAATGTCGTGGACCCGAT
>CAZGCC010000029.1:0-5433 GCA_964524195.1 uncultured bacterium
CCATCGATTTCATCGAAGATGAGACCGGGGCGGCCCTTGTCAACCCTTCGACAGAATCCTGGACAAGGGCCGCTCCGAAATCGGAAGCCGAGAATTCGTCGTCCGAAAAGATCGCGTCTTCTCCGGCCCATTCGTTCTCTCCAACGCTCCACCCGACCTGATAAGACCTCCAGAATGCCTCGGGACTTTTCCGAAAAAGAACGAACGCCGAAACAGGCAGATCGATGATCCGGGGAGCGGCGATCCCCGGGCCTTTTTCCGGAGACTTGGTTTTCGAGGTTTCGCTCCACATCCTATTTTTGATCAATGCTTCTGCTTTTTCCCGGAATTCATCTTTTCCTCGGCCCCTCTCCCCGGTCGGGCTTTCGGGATCCAAAACCATCTTCACATTCATTTCCCCGCAGATCGCCATGGCCCAGTCCATCCAGGATCGCATTTCGCGGAAACTTTCCTTTTCCTTTTTCTTCTTTTTATGGACTCCGCTTAAAAAGAGCCGGGATTTTGCCCGCGTTACCGCCACATAGAAAAGCCGTTTCCGCTCTTCTTCCTCGCGTTTTGAGATCTGGCCATCGACCCAGCGGAAAAAATAAGGCTCCTGCATTTCCTGGTCCGAGCCGTGTGGAACCTGCATGGCATAACCCTCCGCCGCGTGTGCGATCACCGTCTTGGAACCGGAATGCGACCCTTGATGCCCCATATCTGCCACAAAAACAACCTGGAATTCAAGCCCCTTGGCCGCATGCACGCTCATTATGCGCACGGCTTCCGCGCCCGTCTCAAGCGTGACCTGGGCCTCGGACTCGCGAACTTCCTGCGCTTTGAGCCGTTTTAAAATGTTGAGAAAAACAGCGACGGACATTCGCTCAAAAGTTTCGTACTCCCGGACCATCGCAACAAGCTTTTTAAGATTCGCGTAGCGACGCACTCCTTTCGGGTCCATCAAAACCGAGATCTCATAACCCGTATCTTCAAGGATCTTATCGATCAGCTCTGAAAGCGGGGCCCGGTCTTTGATCTGCTTCCACCTTTGGGTGAGCTTCCGGAAATCTTCCAGCTTCGTGCGCTGTTCGGGGGAGATCTCCGGAATAAACCCCAATTCCTCCAAAGCATGATAAAGAGGGGCCTCGTCATCATCTTTTTTGCCGTGCCGCGCAAGCCAGAAAAGCGTGTCGTCCGTAATATGAAAAAACGGCGAGCGAAGCGTCGCGGCAAGGGGGATATCCGCCCACGGCCGGTCGAGATGTGAAAGACAACTCATGATGTCCTGAATCTCGGGCTGCTCGTAAAATCCGCGCCCCGCAACGATAAAATAAGGCACTCCCGCGGATTTGAAGGCGTCTTCATAGATCCCGCTAAGGGTCATGGCCTGAAAAAGAACCGCGATATCGCCGTAAGGGATCTTTTCTTTATCATGAAGTTCCCGGATCCTTGCCGCGATCACACGGGCCTCGCGCAAACGGGCATAACTCATGTCCTCCCCCTTCTTCAAAACTGTCACGAGGACCTCCACAGATGTCCCTTCCGGCGTTGGCTCCCGTCCTCGAGCCGCCGAGGGGCTCGCGATTAAAGGATCGAAAGGAAAACGGTCTTCTGCCCAAAGCTTCTGAAAGAACCGGTTTGCGAAATCAAGCACGGGCGGATCGCTCCGGAAACTCTCCACCAAGACCATGCGCTCTCCTTCCGATCCCTGGCCATAAAGCCTTTCTTTTTCAAGAAAGATGGCCGGTTCAGCGCCGCGAAACCCGTAGATGGACTGCTTATAATCGCCGACCATGAAAAGATTTTTACCGGAGGAAAGCAATTCCACGAATTTCATCTGGAGAAAGTTCGTATCCTGGAATTCATCGACCAGGATAAATTTAAAAGCTCGCTGGTACCGCTCCCGGAGTTTTTGAAGCGCTGGCGATTCTCCACCGAAGAGCCCTACGGCCTTCATCTGAAGATCATCAAAATCCAAAAACCCCTTTTCTTTCTTCCGGGCGTCGTAAGCCGTCTCAAAAGCGACCGCGACTTGTTCAAATTTTTCTTTCCAGGGCCTGGCGAGAGGAACGATCCGGAGTGCCGCAAGCTCCTCCAAAAGCTCCCGCCATTCCTTCCACCCGGCTTTGCGTTTCCCCTTGAAAAGCTCGCTCCATTCTCTGAAATCCCGGAAGGCCTCCCAGTCCCAGTTTTTATTATCCAGGAACCGATCCCAAGCCGCGGCATCGATCGCTTCAAGCTTCACGATAAGAGCCTGCGCTTCTCGAGGCAGGATCTCTTCCCTTTTCTCACAGGCCGTTTTTTCCTTGGCCCGGCTTTCCTCAAAAAAATCTGTGAGTCTTTTCCCTTCATGTCTTGCCGCGTTAAAGACCTTGTAGATGCCATTTCGCACAGTTTCTTCGCCGTAAGCCGCCAGGATTTCGAAGGCTTCACTTTTTTCCTGATAGAGCTTGGCAAGCGTCTCGTTCATCACTTCTTCTTTTAAAAGCCCGGCCTGTTCCGTCTCGATCACGCGAAAATCAGGATCCACGCCCGCTTCAATGGGATGCTCCTTCAAAAGACGGGAGGCAAAACCATGAAAGGTGGAGATCGCGGCTTTTTCAAGGTCGCGGCGGGAGCCGACCAGGCTCATTTCTCGGAACCCCCGGGAAAGCCGGGTCTTGATCTCGTTGGCGGCCTTTTCCGTAAAGGTCAATACGAGAAGTTCCGTGATCGCGGCCTGCTGATTTTTGAGGAGATGGAAAATCCTCTCGACCAAAACGCGTGTTTTGCCCGTCCCGGCACCGGCGGACACCAAAATGTTCTTGTTGACTGTTTGGACTGCCTTTTTTTGAGCCTGTGTGAGAGTCATAAGATGATCAATTTTGATCTATTTTGAATCATTTATTATTTTCATGATTCCCCATAAAACCGAGCTTCCGACGACATTATACAAAAAAGCGCCCCCCCTATGGTAAAAATGAATTTATGGGCTATACTTGTCGGCATGGAAAATGAAAAACGGAAATTCTTCAGGCACCCGATCAAGGTTCCGATCCAACTCACCCGGGTCGAAAACAAAAATTCGGGAACTTTACGCGCCGAGGACTTGTCACAAGGCGGACTGGCTTTTCTCTGGCCGGACCCGATCCCCGAGGGAACTCATCTTGAACTCGGCATCCCCGTTGAAAAACAACTCTTTAAAGTGGAAGGACATGTGACCCACTCCCAAAAAGATACCGATACGGGACTCTTCAGGACCGGCGTTTGTTTTGAAAACTCTGTAAGCGCGTTCCGCGCCAAACTCGCGGAAGAGATCCTCCGGATCCGAGAATACTGCGAAAAAATGTCGCTCCTCAGAGGGCGGCAGATCCCCGAAGAAGAAGCGGCACGGTTATGGGTCGACCGGCATGCCGAAGATTTCGCAAAAGCGATGGGTGCGGCTTTTTAATTTCCAGGTAGACGGTCGAAAGCTCCGATCCTGTTTCTATTCCCCCGGAAGTTGCAACGAAAGGATCAATTCCTTGGCGGGCTTGGCGAAGAAGAATCCCTGTCCGTAGCGGATCCCCATTTTGCGGATGAACTCAAGGTCCGGGGGATGCTCCACACCCTCGGCGATCATTTCGGAGCCGTTCATGCGCCCCAAATGGACCATTTCCCGGACGATCTGCTGGTTCAGATGATTTTCGGCAATGCCCTGCACCAATTGAAGGTCGATCTTCAGAAAATCAGGCCTCAGGGACGCAAGCTGCGCGGTCTTGGCGCTGACATCATCAATATCGTCCAACGCGAACCGGTAGCCGAACGCCCGAATGAACTCCACGCCCCTTTGAATGAATGAAAAGTCAGACTTTTTTACACCTTCCGTCAGTTCAAAAACGATCCGGTCCGTATAGGCCTTTAACCCTCTCAGGAATTCCTCGCCTTCCTTCCCCTTCGAAAAGGCTTTCTCAAGAGTCAGGGGCTCGATATTAAGAAAAAGATACTGACCTTCCTGAAGTTCTGGAAGAACCTTGATCGCGGCCTCAAGGCAATGAAAATCAAAGGGGATAACGGTCCCCTTCTCGTAGGAACGGCGAAACATATCCGCAGGCATTTCTTTTTCGCTGCGGGCAAGAGCTTCATACCCGATCACATCTCCGGTCGCAATGTCCACGATCGGCTGATAAACGGAATAGATGGGATCCTTGAAATCGGCTCGCTGTTTTTTAAAAAAGTTGAAATTGAAGGGCATTTTCTTTCCGATGGTTTTTGTGAAAAGGATGCGGAATTATACACGACCCTTCCAGAAAATACCAGAAAACGCAAAAACTTTATGCGCTTTTTCTCAGGATCGCCTCGAAAGCCCTGGAAAGATCCGTATGGCGGAAAAGATAACCCGCCTCCAAAAGCTTTCGGGGAATGACCCTTTGGCTCGAGAGGATGATCGCGGCCATTTCACCGAGCATCATTCTGATAAAAAAGGACGGCAAAGACGGCCAGCACGGCCGCCGCAGGGCACGGGCTAGCACATGACAGAATTCTTTCATAGTCACCGGAGTTCCTGAGGCGATATTCAAAGAGCCGGAGATTTCTGAGCTCGAAAGCGCAAAAAAAATGGCGCCTATCACATCTTCGATGTGAACCCATGAGATCCACTGCTTGCCAGTTCCCAGAGGAGCTCCCACGAAAAAAAGGAACGGAGGGATCATTTTGGAAAGCATGCCGCCTTGCTCACCCAATACCGGACCCAAGCGAAACACAACTAAACGGACTCCAAGAGGTTCTACCTTATGCGCCTCGGTTTCCCACTGATTGCAAGTCGCGGCCAGAAAGCCTGTCCCCTCCGGGTCTTTCTCAGTCAGCTCACGATCATCGGCGTCGCCATAATATCCGACCGCGGAGGCATTGATCAGAACCGCGGGTTTTTGCTTTGCCTGCGCGATCGCATTCACGATCGCGCGCGTTGCGTCGACGCGACTTGAAATGAGTTTCTGTTTCCGGACAGAAGTCCATCGCTGCGCGGCGATATTCTCGCCGGCCAGGTTGATCACGGCGTCTACGCCATCAAGGCGCGATGCCCAATCCCCGGAAGTTTTTGCGTCCCACGCCACAAAGACCTCGCGCTCCGTTCCTTCAGTAGCGGCTTGCCGCGTCAAAACGATCACTTCGTGTCCGGCGGAAATCAGTTTTCTTCTTAGCGTGGTCCCGATAAATCCCGTACCGCCTGCAAGAACGATCTTCATAGATCCTCAGTAGATCTCTTTATCTTCTTTCCGGTCCCAATCCGCGAGCAGCGCCAAACACTCTTTCCTCATAAAACCCGTCCGGATCTTGACCTGGCTCTGCCCGTCCCGTTTCATCTTTTTGCTCGGGATAGAAAGTTCATTAAAGCCACGTTTTTGAACATCCGCAATGGATGTCCCGAAGATCACTTGGCCGAAACGCGCCCAATGGATCGCGGAAAAACACATGGGACATGGCTCGGTCGTGGAA
>CAZGCC010000029.1:5443-5920 GCA_964524195.1 uncultured bacterium
GTCAAATCGTTTGAGTTTCCGGGATGCGATGCGAATCGCATTGATCTCGGCATGGCAGGTCGCATCATGATGTTTAAGAACGGTGTTATGCGAGACCGCGATCACCTTTGCCCCGCGCACGATCACCGCGCCAAAAGGCCCGCCAGCGGACTTTTTGATCCCCTGCCGCGCAGACTTGATGGCAAGCCGCATCCATTTTTTTTGATCCTGGAGGGTCATGAGCGATCTACTTTTCGAAGGACTTCCAGAACGGCTTCATGAAGCCGGTCGTTCGTGGCCAAAAGTCCTGGATTTCTCGCAAGCGTAAGCCCGGCACCGAAATCAAGTTCCCTGCCTTCAAGATCCGTCACGCGGCCTCCGGCTTCTTCAACCGCCAAGGCTCCGGCGGCAACATCCCATATCTTTTCACGATGTCCTGGATCATTTTTGGGGACTGCTCTTAAAAAAATCTCAGCACCTCCAGAGGCGAGCACCGCC
>CAZGCC010000029.1:5930-11922 GCA_964524195.1 uncultured bacterium
GACTGTCGATCGCGATCAGCGGCGCTGTGATCCCCAAGATCTCTCGAACACGCCTATTCTTCTCGTCGTTCTTGTGTTCCGGATCAAAGGAATCCACAACGCGGGCTTTTGCGACATCGCTCAATTTTGAAACTTCGAGCCGTACCCACCGATTGGAATCTTTCGCATCATTCATTGAGAACGCCCAACACCCCTTTCCCAAAACCGCCAGGATCCCGATCCCTTTTCCAAGCGCCTTATGCTGCTCTAGCTGGAGCTCAGGGCATCCGAGCGCGGCCAACCTTACTTTGCCCGCTTCAATAAAGGCTAGTGCGGTCGCATACTGCCCTCCGCGCAGAAAACCCTTGGTTCCATCTATGGGATCCAGCGTCCAAAAAGACCCTGAAGGCTTTCCAACTCCGCGATCGATCCATTCGCAGATCTTGGCGGGCATCGCGGAGGGGAAAAACGGGCGGATAAGTTCCGCGATTTTTTCGAGATTTTTTTCGCCGGCGCTCGTTCGAAGATATTGAGAATCCTCTTCCCCGACCAGCGTAACCTCCGGGAAATACCGCTCAAGCAGAGCTCCAGTCATCGCCTGGATCCCAAGATCAGCAACCGTTACCGGCGAACGGTCTTCTTTGAGGTGGGACTTAACGGAACTCTCCGCGCGAATGTGGCGCGCTAATGAGAAACTGCGCTGGATCACCTCGAGAGCGAAATGAATCTCAGGCGTTTTAAGGTCGATCTTCAACTTTTCAGAAAATCACGAACGCGTTTGACAAGCTCTTCCCCTGCAACGGGCTTCGCTATAAAAGGATAGCCTCCGATGGAAGACTCGTGGGAAGCCTCCGATTGGCTTACCAGCGAAGTTAAAAAGATCACGGGAATAGCGCTCAAGGCTTTGTCTTCGCGGAGCTTACTCGCGATCTCGGGGCCATCGATCTCGGGCATCATAACATCAAGCAAGATCAGGTCCGGCTTTTTCCCCCGGATCACCTCGAGAGCTTCAGAGCTCCGGTTACACACTTCCACTTCATAGTGACCGACCTTTTCCAGCACCGCCTTGGCCATTCCGCTCAGACTGACATCATCGTCCACGATCACGATCCGCTTCTTCTGTCCCATTGCGCGCCCCCTTTTTAAGAAAACCGAATGCCCAAGCGGCATTTTAACACATTTCCCAATCGCCTCAAACGATTCCAACCTCTCCGGAGTTTGCCCCCGAAGAGAGGTTCTTCCCAAGAGCCAAATAAATCCTTCTCAAGCATCCTCGAAATGACCTATAATTCCGGGAAACTGGGAGACGGTATGTTCCTTTTCTTAAAATTAGTTTTGGCCCATTTGATCGCGGACTTCATCCTCCAGTTCGAGGAACTCTATCAACTAAAAGTCCGGAGCTTCCTGGGACAACTTGCCCATGTCCTCATCCACGGCCTCGTCTCGCTCGCCATTCTTTTCCCCTATCTGAACGAGCCCGTGATCTGGGCTTTTGTCGCGGGGATCGTCCTCGTTCATCTGGCGCAAGACCTGACCAAATACTCCTTCACCAAGAAAAATCCCGCGAATACTTTCTTTTATTTTATGGCCGACCAGGCCTGCCATATCCTCGTGCTAAGCGCGATCTTTCTTCTTCCGGTCAGTCATGAAGTCCGCGGATTCCCCGGCCTCCCGCTCCTGGACACTCTTTACAGAACGAATGCATGGACCTTATACGCTATTTTCTTCATTCTTCTAACCTTCGCGGGAAGTTACATCCTCAACGCTTTCTCCAAAAGTTTTTTGCCGGGAGAATCGCCTCTTTTGATGATCCGTTCTCAAGAGATGGTCCATGCCTTTCTGGAAAGATCCCTGGTGGCATGGTTCCTCCTCACGAACACTTCGGTGGTCTTCTTAGCGCTCGTCCCCTTGGTGGGATTGTTTCGCCTGCCCTTCAAGATGCTCCGGAACTGGAAAGCCTTCCTCCTTAGTTTGAATTACGCTGTTTTGCTAGTGCTGCTTTTCTGGAAAGCTTTGTAGGGAAGCTCATGACAAAAAACGCGAAGGCCCGTTCTCCTAAAAATTCCCACGGCCTCCAAAACACCGGGCGCGGGCGGGAAAATCCTCGGACGAATGAGAATCTACGGAAAGTGCTCGCCTTGACCGGCGTCCTCAACTCCACGCTCAAACTGAACGAACTGCTCGCCCTCATCATGAAAACCTCGGCAGAGGTCATGCATTCCGAAGTGGCTTCGCTTCTATTGATCGATGAGGTTTCCAATGAATTGGTCTTCCGGGTGGCGCTCGGCGGCAAGGGCGCGGCGCTGGAAGAAAAATTCAGGGTCAAAATGGGGGAAGGAATTGCAGGGACCGTTGCCGCGACCGGGACGCCTGAGATCGTCAACGATCCCCAAAAGGACCCACGCTTCGCCAAACGCTTTGATAACTCCACGGGTTTTATCACCCGGGCGATCCTCTGCGTTCCCATGAAGGCCAAGGGAAAGATCCTCGGCGTTCTCCAGGCCATCAACCCCCTCCGGGGAAAGGGGTTTTGCCGGGAAGATCTTGAGCTTTTTGAAACCTTTGCCGATCAGGCCGCCCTGGCGATCGAAAATGCGCGGCTCCACGGAGAGATCGTCAAACAGGAAAAGGCCAAACAAGCCCTGAAGATCGCCCATGAGATCCAGCAGAATTTTCTTCCCGATCTCACGAACCGTCAATACGGAATCGACCTTTGCGCTCTCACACTTCCGGCTTTCGATGTGGGCGGCGATCTTTATGATGTCATCGCTCTAAGCCAGGACCGTCTTAGCGTTATTCTTGGCGATGTTTCGGGGAAAGGCGTCCCGGCCGCCCTTTACATGGTCCGTGCGATGTCCGAGTACCGTTTCCTCGCACCGCAGGCCAAAGATCCCGCCAAACTTCTCACGATGCTCAACCAGCGCCTTTCGGTGAATAGTCCGTTCGGCATGTTCCTTACGATCGTTTGCCTCTTGATCGATAAAAACACGAATACGATCCAGTATTCCTCTGCCGGGCATCTTCCCCTTCTTTCAAGAAAAGCCGCGGAGGGCACTACGGAGATCCTCAAAGGCACTCAAAGTCCCCCTCTCGGCCTGATGGCGGAGACTTCTTTTTTTCTGAATACTGTTCACCTGGAGACAGGCGATGCGCTTTTCCTTTATACGGACGGCGTGGTGGAAGCGCGGGACAAAGGAGGGAAGGAATACACAATCGAACGGCTTGAGAAATGCGTTCGAGAGGAAGCTTCTTCTGCCAAGGGATATTCCGAACGGATCTTCGAGAATGTCCGTCAATTCACCGCGGGCGCCGAACAGCACGACGATATCACAGTCCTTACCGTCGTGATCTAGTCAAACCGTCGTCTTTCCATCAGAAGAACTTCAACAAGAACGCCGGATCACAAATTCCGGCAGGAATTTTTTCTGGAATGGCTCATTGAGTTGTCCCTCGATCAAACCTATCATCGTCAGCACCATTTCCGTCCCCATTTGCTCCAGCGGTTGGCTGACCGTGGTCAGAGAAGGTTCCACCACTTTTCCCCGGAAGATCCCGTCATAACCAATGACGGCCACTTGCCCCGGGCACATGATCCAGCTTTCCCGGAGCGCCTTCAAAGCTCCTATCGCAATGTCATCGTTAAAACAAAGCATCGCTTGCGGCAGAACTTTGTTTTGCTGAATGATGTCCATCATTTTAAGATAACCGTCCTCTTCAAAATAATAGTCGCACTTACGATAATGCCCTGGATCGGCCGTCAGCCCATACCGCTCTAACAGTTCCTTCCAAAGCTTGTACCTTTCCCGCGCATCGATCGACGCGTCATCGGGGGCATGGAGCATGCCGACTTTAGTACGCCCTGTTTTCTGTAAATGCTGCAAACTTTGCTCAACACCCGCACGATTATCGCCATAAATGATGTTGCCGCTAAAACCCGGTTCAAAATCATTGATCACCACTGCCGGAAGGCCGATCTTTCGGGCTTCGTCAAGAAAGGGACGATGTATCGTCCATGTCAGAAAAAGCAACCCTTCCACCGCTTCTTCCGCAAGTCTGGCCTTGGGATCTTCGTCATCCCGCACCATGATCAATTGCAGTTTATAATTCGTGTTCCAGAATGCATTAATGATCCCCGTGGTGACCCTGACAAAATACTCTCCCTTGAAGATCTCGCTTGTGAAAGAAGCCAGCAACCCGATCTTTTTGCGGCCAGACATAGTCTACTCCCTGATATGTTTAAAATTTTGAACTGCTCCCTGGATGGAGATCAGAGAACTTTAGAAAAAGAACGCGGAAGTGTCAAAATAAATCTTGTTCCCGCACCAGGCTGACTCTCGACCCGGACATCGCCCTGGTGCATTTTCACGGTTCGGGCGACAACCATAAGACCCAACCCCGTCCCCCGTTTCCCCTTGGTGGAAAAAAACGCTTCAAAAAGCTTGGCCCTGACTTCTTCGCTCATGCCGCAAGCGTTATCCTCGACGATCAGTTCATAACTCTTTTCGTCCTTGATCCTGGCGAGGATCTTGACAGAGCTGTCTTTCGTATCCGTGAAAGCTTCGAACGCGTTCTTCACAAGATTAAGGAGCGCCCGGTAAAGCGACCGTCCATCTCCCTCTACGGACGGAAACCCCGCCTCGGCTTTGAAATCAAGTTTTATACGGTAAGCTTCCGCGCGCTCCGCAAGATCGCTCTGAAGCTCCTCTAAAATGGACGGGATGTCTATTTTTTCGGGTTCAAGCTGATAATCTTTGGTGAGGCTCAGCATCTCCCAGACAAAACCATCCATCTCCTTCATGGTTTTTTTCATCTTCGAAAGACCTTGTTCAAGGAATTTTTCATTTTTTTCCTTGATCCCCATGCGCGTCAACTCATCGGAAAAGCGGGCAAGCTGCATGATATTGCGGATCTCGTGGATCACCATTCCCATGGCCTGTCCGACCGCCGCGAGGCGCTCCATTTTGAGATTTTCTTCAAAGAGAACGATATTCTTCAGGGCGCCCGAAAACTCCGAGGCAAGATCGAACCCGATCTCAAGTTCTTCGGGGGTAAATGCCGGAGCTCCGGCGTCCCGTTCCATACACGCAACGCCCATCACGCTGTTGCGGGCGATCAAGGGAAGGAACATCCGTCCGTCGATCAGTCCCTGTTTCCCGGTTTCAAAGGTCTTTTGGGCAGGAACAAGGAACTCCCTGGGAAATTCTTGGGCGGGCGGGAAGGAAGCTTCCATGAGAAGCGTTCTGTTCTTGGTCGCAATAAGAAGATAACTCCGGGAAGCGGAAATGAATTGAAGAGCCGTAGTCAAAAAGAAATCCATGAGGACTTTGCTGTCCGTGATGGCATCGTAAACCCTGCCGATCTCATGGGCTCCCTGGTATGACTTTTCGGGCTGACTCATGCAAGGATTGTAATGAATCTTTTTAGAGAATGCAAGAATGCGCATTCTCATCGTGGAACAGCTAACGGGAAACGCTGAACGAGAGGAAAAGCGCTTGCGTTGCCCATTCCCCGTTGCCCGCACGCGAAAGCATGAAATCATTGTCCTTGCTGAAAAATCTTCTTATAATGCGTTCATGCGAAAATTTCTCTCTTATGTCATTCCCGCCTTGATCCTTTTCGGCGTGCTTGCCCTGCAATATACCTTCCCCGTTCAAATCGAATCGATCCGCGCCAAAGTCTTCGATGTTTTTCAAATGATCAAACCGCGCATTTATCAGGACACCCCTGTGCGCATCATCGATATTGATGATGAAAGCCTTGAAAAGATCGGCCAGTGGCCCTGGCCGCGCACGATCCTGGCAAAACTCGTCTCCCGCCTCGCCTCGGGCGGCGCCACCGTGATCGCTTTTGACGGCGTTTTCCCCGAACCCGACCGGACCTCCCCGCAAAACATGCTTCCTCTTTGGGCCGAAGGCGCTTCGGATGAACTTTTGCGGGCTCAACTCGACATGATCCCCGATCACGACAAAGTCTTTGCCGAGGCCATTGGCAAGACTCCCGTGGTTCTTTCTTT
>CAZGCC010000029.1:11932-17770 GCA_964524195.1 uncultured bacterium
GACCAATGAACCTCTGAAAAAAGTTCCTCTTTTGAAAGCGGGGTTTCTGGAACATGGCGCGGCAGAAGACCGGGCGATTGACTATATTTCCCCTGTTTTTAGAGGGGCCGTCGTAGATCTTCCGATCCTTGAGAAAGCCGCGAAGGGGAACGGCTGTTTCAATATGGGACAGGAATGGGACCAGATTGTCCGGCGCGTTCCGGCCCTTTTCAGGATGAACGATTCTCTTTATCCCGCCCTCATTCTTGAAACACTTCGCGTTTTTCAGGGAGCTTCGACTTACAAGATCACTATGGCGGGCGCGACGGGCGAAACTTCTTTTGGCGAAAAAACAGGCCTTGTAAGCATCAAGGCGGGCCTGCTTGAGATCCCCACGGACGCGGTGGGAAGGATTTGGCTTTATGACACCGGGTACCGCTCCGAGCGGTTCATCCCGGCATGGAAAATCCTCTCCGACGATAACGCCCTTAAAGAAGTGAAGGAGAAGGTCCTCTTTATCGGCGCAAGCGCCATGGCGATGAAAGACCTCCGGGCCACCCCTTTGAACCCGCGCGCGTCGGGTGTCGAGGTCCATGCTCAGATCGTGGAACAGATGTTCCTCGGAGATTTTCTGGAGCGGCCAGATTGGGCTTCTGGTTTGGAATTCACATTTTTATCGGCCTTGGGGATCCTGCTTATTTTGATCCTGCCGAAAGCGGGCGCCGTGCGTTGCGCCGTGATCGCCTTCATCGCCATTGCTTCCGCCATCGGGTTCTCGTGGTATGCGTTCGTCCATTGGCATTTTTTGATCGATCCGGTATTCCCGTCCTTTGCCGTTTTCGGGATCTATCTGGCATCCTCGTTCCTGAATTTCCTCGGCACGGAAAGGGAACGCAGCCAGGTCCGCGGCGCCTTCGGCCGTTATCTTTCTCCGGTCCTCGTTGAAAAACTTGCCAAAAACCCGAAGCAACTCAAGCTTGGCGGTGAGATGCGTGTCATGAGCTTTCTTTTCACCGACATCCGGAATTTCACCGGACTCGCCGAGCAGATGAAGCCGGAAGAGCTCACACAATTCATGAACCGGTTCCTCACGCCCATGACGGATATTATTCTGAAGCACAACGGCACGATCGATAAATATATCGGCGACTGCATCATGGCATTCTGGAACGCGCCCCTCGATGAAAAGGACCACCCCCGCCACGCGTGCCTTGCGGCGCTTGCCATGCAGGATCTTATTAAGGGTTGGAACGGGGAAAACGCAAAAAGTGATCACTCGCTTCCGTCGCTTCAGATCGGGATCGGGATCAACACGGGACAGGCCTGCGTCGGCAACATGGGATCCGAACACCGTTTCGATTACACAGTACTTGGCGACCATGTGAACCTCGCTTCCCGCCTCGAAAGCCTTTCTAAAAATTACGGCGTTACCACCGTCGTGGGACAGAACACCGCAGCCGAAGTCGCGGAGCTTGCTTTCCTAGAGATCGATCTTATCCGGGTCAAGGGGAAGAATAAACCCGTGAAGATCTATGCGCTGTTAGGAGATGCCGGACTGAAGGATCAACCGCTTTTCAAGGAAGTTCAGGGACATTTCGGAAAGATGCTGGAGGCTTATCGCACTCAACGGTGGGAGGAAGCCGAAAAGTCCCTTGAAATTTGCCGCCACATCACACTTCCCGGCATCGACCTCGGTGTACTTTATGAGCTCTATGTTTCCCGGATCCTCGCCTGCAAGATCAATCCCCCGCCCGCCAACTGGGAAGGCATCACCACCGCTACTTCAAAATAAAAGGGACAGACTGAATTACGGGGCTTGGCGCCATTCCAGTTTTTTTTAAATAGGGCCTGACCTTTTTTTATCGTGTTATGGATTACTCTGAGAATTATTATTGTTACTGTCGTCATCGCGGCCGCCCATAACCCCGGGAGTTGTAACGGCTTGAGGCGGCATCAGCATGCCTCCCTGAGCGGCCTTTTGAGCAAATTCATCCATCTGGGATATCACAGATAATGCCTGGGACATCGTTTGAGGATCCGGTAAAGATTCCGGCGAAACAGATCCAGCCTCCCCACCTTCTTCCGAAACTCCGTTCAAGGCTCCGGTAATAGCGGCGATATCATCCTCGGAAACCTTGAAAGCAGGCGTCGGAGCCACATTGTCTCCTTCGATCATTGTTCCGTATCCCTTTTGATCGATCTCAACGCCAACTTCGGTGCCATCAACGGTGTTACTGACGAAAATACGGCCGGGGGCCATCCCATCACTTTCCGCGGGGCCCAAAAGAACCACAAGGGATTGAGAGCCTCTCGAACGGCCCGCGACCAATGTCCCCCGGAAGCCGATCGAACCGGCCGGAAGATCGACTGACATGTTCTCGGGTTTTTTATGCGCCACTTTGCCGGAAACGACCCGGAAGATCCCCTGGATCACTTTTGCTTTTACTTTTCCGTCGGCACTGGAAGGATCATATTCGAATTCGTCGACAGTCATCGCGCCGGACGGACCGAGCGTTAACACGGTTTCGTCCATAAGAAGGATCTGAAGATGGGCATCGCTTGCCGTATTCAGCCGGTCGTCACGATAAATGGGATCGCCGCTTTTCAGGATCCTCACCTGATCCCCTTGCGAAGCAGCCTCTACGGTTCCTGAGACTGCCCCTACGACCCCGACCTGGAGATCCCCGGCAAAAGCAGAACCCGCGATCCCCATCCACAACCCAAGCGCAATAAATGCCCTGCAAATAAAAAAAATATTTTTTTTCATTTCAGCTCTCCCGTGATTTTTTTGATGTCCTTAAAACAAAAAAAGGGGCAACAGCAATGCTGCGCCCCTTTTAAAAACTGAAAAACTAGGGTTGGGTAACAGTGTAATTGGTGCCACCGCTGTAGTTATTGCCGCCTGAATCCCGTCCTTTGTCGCTTTTGTCACTGGAAGAGGCCGTATTCGCTGCTTCCTGAGCACTAAGCGTGCTCGCCTGATCCAGGCTGTCTGTGGTATTCAAAAGATCGAGCAGCTGTTGCGCGGCCACGCTGGCGCCCGAATCCGGGACTGTCGCTGTTGTATCAGTTCCCGCAGTGGAAGCTTCCCCCTCCGACATCTGCTGGCCTAGCGCATTGGCGATCCTGCCGAGATCGGCTTCGGAAACCTGGAAAACCGCCGCAGGCACACTGTTGGGTCCATCCACGATCGTGGCATTCCCGGCTTCATCGATATCCACGCCCACCACTTCGCCGTTCACCAGATTAGTCACATAAATACGGCCCACGCCGACCGGACCGAGGAGAACGACCATCGATTTTTGCCCGTCAATGATCCCGGCCACATTGGTGCCGCGAAAACCGATCGAACCCGCGGGAAGATCGACTGACATGTTCTCCGGTTTTTTATGCGCCACTTTGCCGGACACGACCCGGAAGATCCCTTTCATCATGCTGGCTTTCACTTTGCCGTCATCATTGCTCGGGTTGAAAATAAACTCATCGACGGTGATCCCACTTGCGGGACCGAGCGTAAAGACCGTCTGATCAAGCAGAAGGATCTGGAGCTGGCCATCCGCTCCCGTTTCGACCTTGTCCCCCATAAAGATCTTGTCGCCGCTTTTGATCGCGCGGGAAGCCGTATCAGGAGGCGTTGTGGCGCTGACTTCACCTTTCACCGCCGCCGCTACTCCCGCCTGGACTAATGCATCAGTTTCGGCGGATAAAACTCCCGTCATGCTCACCGAAAACATGCTCACAACGATCAAGATCACCCAGAAATATTTTTTCATAAAAGCCTCCGTTCCTTTTAAATAATTCCAAAAAAATCTTTAAAAATTCCTACGGCGAAACTATACTCCCGCTGGATCAAGCGGTCCCGCACCCGTTCCGCTACCTGAAGGCGGGGTCGTGCTACCGCCAGCGTTTGTATAAACCACATCTACTTTTAGACTCTCTGCGGTTATGTCACAGTTATTTGATAGTGTAACCGTGATATCAAAAAGCCCTCCCGACCCTTGAACCCCCGTCCAGCTAAAACTCGCGGGGCCACTGCCGCTAAACGATGTGGCTGTAGGAGCGCCTATGGTAGAATCGGTGTAGCCTCCCTCACTAACAGTAATATAAGAACTTCCGCCACCGATCTCTCCGGAAGAACCGAAAACGATTTCACAAAAACCTGTCAAAGAACCGTTCGTGCCAAAAACCCCGGAAACATCGTAAGAGCCGCTCCCCGTTGCAGCTCGTAATTGTTCGTAAGTTGTAGTGGCGCATTCGGCTTCAGGGGTTGCCCCGCTTTGACCCGCGATATCCTGCGCCATTTTGTCGCTAATATCATTGAGGTTATCGCTAAAATTCTCAAGGCCTCCCAAAAGCAGGGTATTGGCGCCGGTAAGCGCATTATTCTCACCCGAAAGATCGCCCATATTGGAGTTGCCGCCGAGACCTGCGTCACCGCCTTCTCCGCTACCTCCCGCGCCACCGCCGCTGCCTCCGCCCTGATCGCCATCGAGGCCTCCCGTCAGACCGTTGATCTGGTCATCTGAAAGCTGGAACACATCCGAGATCCCGCCGTTACCATCTACTTCCACCCCAAAGCCCGAACGGTTCACTTCCTGCTGGCCGCCACCTTCTCCATCGATCGTAAAACTCCCGATCCGGGCGCCGCTATCGTTGTTATCTCCCGGACCCAAAAGTCCCACAAGCCCTTGGCCGCTTGGCTCCACCGAACCGCCCACGATCGTGCCGCGAAATCCAATGGTTGCCGTAGGAAGTTTCACTTTGACGCTATCCGGATTCTTGGCCGCGATCTTCCCCGACACATAACGGAAAACGCCTTTGGTGATGCTTGCCTTGATCTCTCCGGTGCTTGTCTTCGGGTCATAAACGAACTTATCAATGATGATCGAACTGTTCGGACCGATCTTGAAAACCGTCTCGTCCAAAAGAAGGATCTGCAACTGGCCCTTCGCGTCCGTTGTGACTTCATCCCCCATATAGATCATTTGCCCGCTTTGTGCGATCCGCCCAATCTGGCCTGGAGTTGTAAGCTCGACTTTACCCTGGGCTGCGGCAACGACCCCGATCCTTTCCAAAGCCAGAGAAGCGACAGGCATCGCGGGAACGGCAAGAGGCATTTGAGCGATCACGGAGGGCACGGAGAGAACAAGAAAGAATGCGGCGAGAGAAGCGATCATCTTTTTCATGGGCTATTTCTCATTATTGGGTTGTTCTTCATTTTTAATTAAACGGATGGTGTCGCATCCGCAGTAAGGCTACCATTTCCTATCCAAGAGGGCGTATCATTGTAGTTCACCTTAATTTCTCCCTGTTGCGCGATCTGGCCATCCACATTATGGAATGTGATTTCCGCGCTAACCCAAGGAGCTCCTGAATCAGTGGGGAGATCAAAAATGGCGTTTCCGTTTTGGGAAAGGTCGGAAAAAGGCACATCCGCAGGAGTAGCAGAAATAGGGTAACTATCCGGGTAATGGTCATAACCTATTCCATTACTATCCGAGGAAGTAATCGAAATGATCACATTTTCCAAAACTTTGGAATCGAAATTAAGCGTCCAGCTTGCAGACAATGTGCTCAAAACCGCAGGGGATTGCGGAGCGCCTGAAGCCACCGTTGTATAGAAATTTCCGGATGCGGAATAATCGTAAGATCCCATCATGGAGTTCAACTCGGCTACGGTCGTGATCCCGTTTGCGTTAGAATCTGAAATGCCGCTTTCATTACGGGCGTCTTGGGCGCCTATAACGCTTACATCATTCAAACTGTCGCTAAAATTCTCAAGTCCTCCTAAAAGCAGGGTATTGGCACCGGTAAGCGCATTATTTCCCCCCGAAAGGCCCCCCATTTTGGAGCCGCCCC
>CAZGCC010000030.1:0-17389 GCA_964524195.1 uncultured bacterium
GGGAGCACGGTCGTTTTCCCGAAATATTGGAACATTTTAGGGATCTCGGAACGAGGGATCCCGGCCCCTTGATCGGTTACCGAGATGGCGATCGCCTCCTTGAGACGAACGGCGCGAAGAACAATGCGACTTCCCGGCTTTGAGAATTTGATCGCATTCGTGATGAGATTATTGATCACCTGATCGATGCGATCGGGGTCCATCATGATCATGGGGAGATCTTCCGGGATCTCCGCGACAAATTCGATCGATTTCCCTTTCGCAAGGAGTTCGCTATCCAAGGCGCTTTCCTTTAAAAAAGCTTTCAGATCGATATTGCGCCGGACAAGCGCCAAGTGACCCGATTCGATCGCGCTAACATCCAGAAGATCATGGATCAAACGGAGCATTTTGTCGCAATGTTGACCGATGACCTCGAGGGGTTTTTTTTGAGCGGGAGCGATCTCCCCCAGGGTTCCACCTCGCAGAAGCTCCGCGTAACCTTTGATCACCGCCAAAGGATTCCGCAGATCATGCGCGGCGATCCCCAAAAACTTATCTTTCTGATCATTGGATCGTAGAATCTCTTCGTAAAGACGGCTTTTTTCAAGCGCCAGCGCCAGCTGTCCCGCGATCTCCTGAAAAAGAGCGACATGCGCTTTCCGGTATTCTCCTGTTCTCAAGCTAGAAAAAAAGATGAACCCAGTGGGTTTTCCGGACGCGATAAGCGGGCATGTGAGACTGGAACGCATCCCCTCTTCTACAATTCTCCGGGTGGAATCCGAATGGGGGTGGGAGCTGAGATAGGACTCAAGATCATTCAGGATGCGCGGCTCTCCGGTCTCGAGAACTCTTTCAAGACTGCTTCCGCGCATCCCCGCGGAATAACCTTTCCCGATCCTGACCACCGACGCCCTCGACCGCGCCCAATAGACCCGAAGAACGGCATTGTTCTCTTCTAAAAGCGAAAAGCAGATCCGGTGGTAGGGAATGATCTCGCGCAAGGATTCATACGCGTGATCCAGAACTTCATGAAGAAGTTTTCCGGCATTGATCTTCTCGGTGATCCGGAGTAACGCTTCCAGTTCTTTTTCCTGAAAGGCCATGAACAAGCCTTATTCGTTTTTACTAAAAGGATTCATCTTTTTCAGACTACTGACAACATTTTTCGCCTCATTCGTCAAACTCTTGGCTGCGCCCGCGATCTGGCCCGGATCCTGCGCGCCAGCCTTCAAGATATCCAGGCTTTTTGCCGCAGCCTGGGCCGCAAGTTTTGTTGAGGTATTAAAAGCTCCCGTAAGGGTTCCCTCCAATCCTCCCAGATCGAAATTCACGAGATTGGAGATCCCCGAGCTCATCATGGCTTTCAACACGATCAGACGAACAACGCTATTAAGATCGGTTATATTCTGATAGCTCTGATCGAGATTGATCCGGAATTCCTTGGTGGATGGCTGTCCGCCGGAATAATCGATATAGACCACTTTGCCGATCTTAAGGCGCATCATATCGATCTGGATGGGCATGGCTTTCGCAGGAGCCTGCGGCTCCGGTTTTTTTATGGGAGTAGAAGGTTTTTGAGTCCCCTGGAGCGCTCTCAGGCGATCCAGATTAAGCTCCCCTTTTTCGTTCTTCACAACTGTGAATTGATTCATGTCGAATTCTATTGCTTCGATATGAGCTTTTCCTCCCAAAAAGCTGGCAAGTTCGAAATCCACGAGGATCTTCGGAATATCGACCAGGGGCGTGTCATGAAAACCAGCGGGATTCTTGACCGCGAGATTTTCGATATCGACCAGCGTTTTTGAAACATTGATATCCAGTTTTCCGATGCTTAGCGGCATACCCGTTACAGCCTTGACTCCTTGTTCTACGGCCGCCTTGACTACCACATTGCGGGCCAGCACCAGAGCCACAATTATTATCACAACCAGTAAAACCAATTTTCCAAAAATTTTCATTTTCTCCCCCCCCTTGAATGCTATCTTAAGATCGCGTGACCGCACTGCCATCCTGACTGATTTTCTCCGCAATCTTTTGATGACCATGCGTTTCGCACCACCGTCGTATCGACCTTAAAACCGCCGGATACAAATCCTGATGATAACCGAACATCAACATTTCTCTGTGGATATCATCAAAACTTTGATCGGTGTATTCGATCTTATAGATCGCAGCGACCAACCCGGTCCGGTCTTTGCCGCCCGCACAGTGGATCAGGACCGGCTGATTCGCAGGATCATTGATCACCGAAAGGATCTCCTCGACCTGGCCAAGGTCATGGTCGGTCCCAGCCTCCATTGGAAAATGGAAGTAACGAAGCCCCATTTTTTCCACTAGCGTTTTTTCCCAAAGATAGGTCGGTCCATCCTCCCGGCGAAGATTAATGACCGTACGCAACCCATGCCTTTTCATGCGCCCAAAAGCTTCCTCGCTGGGCTGGGCAGACCTCCAGAGGAACGGCGTAGTGAGATGGAAGTTGAACTGTTCATCCACTACCGATACCTTGGAAGGATAATAACCTCCCTGGGCCGGCGTTGCCTGCGCGGAGGTTTTTGGCAAGAAAGCGGGATCAGGAGTGCATCCGCTGATCCTCACGATTCCTAGAGCGATGAAAAAACCTAAAACTGCGGTAAAGGAAAGCCGGAAGATACGACCCATGGTCTAAGCCTTTCTCTTCTTTTCGTTTTTTTGGGACATCTTGCGAAAAATCGCCTCCTCGACTGCAATCTCCTTGCGGGCCCGAATACGGTTCAGATGATGTTCTATCCGCGCTTCTGGAACCTCCATCTGCGAAAGGACCAGACGATTCAACTCGTGACTGGCTTCCCACTCCTCGGTTACAACAATATCCGCACCCAATTCATAAAGACGGGACATCTGACCTCCATACTGGGTTCGTACGGCGAGTATAACATCCGGATTAAGATTTTGCACCACACGGATGATCTGCGCCATGCCAAGCGCATCGGGAAAACTGACAATAACTGACCGAGCGCGAGCGATCCCGGCGCGCTTCAGGACTTCCTGATTGGCCGCATCCCCGTAGATCACCTTCATGTGCATTTTCTTGGCTTCGCGCATTTTGTCCGGATTCATTTCGATGATCACAAAAGAAATATTTTCTTCCTGGAACGCTAACGCCAAGTCGCGTCCCGTCGGACCGAACCCGCACAAGACCACATGGTCATGAAGCGCCGCCATCGTCCGGTCCGGGCGGATCCAATTCCTGGGAGGTATCCCAAAGACCACATAGCGGCTAAGGAGCCTCAAAACCCACGGGATCATTGAAAAAAGAAGTGGGGTCATCAACAATGTCAAAAATGCAGTCGAAAGGAGAACTTGATAAAGATCCGGCGTAATATGTCCGGACCCTCTCGCCATTTCAATCAAGAGAAAAGAGAACTCCCCGATCTGCGAAAGAATGATCCCGGTGATGACGGCCACGCGCGGAGGAAACCCGAACGCCATGATCAAAAGCGTCATAATGACAAAATTGACGAAAAGCACCAGGCTGACCACTGAAAGCACCAATACAACATGATTGAAGAAAAAATGAACATCAAAAAGAAGACCGACCGAAACAAAAAAAATGCTTACGAATAAATGACGGAACGGAACGATATCCCCGATCAATTGGTGTGAAAACCCCGTATTCGCGAACATAAAGCCCGCCAAAAGAGCCCCGATCGCCATGGAAAGCCCGAGCGCTCCACTTCCCCACGCCATACCGAGACAGACCACCGCCGAAAAGAGAAAGAAGATCTCACGGTTCCGGATCGCGGCCACGCGATAAAGAAGTTGCGGCAGAAAAAAGCGAGAAACGACGAATGCCCCAGCCAAAAGAAGAACTGTTTTAAGAAAGGCGAAACCGAGCGACAGGCCGACGGAGCTCATGGACTGGCCGAACGCGGAAAGAAAGATCATGAGGGGCACCACGGCAAGGTCCTGAAAGATCAGGATCGAGATCGCAATGCGGCCGTGGGGCGAATCGATCTCGCCCCGGTCCATCAGATACTTCAGCACGATGGCAGTGGAACTGAGCGCAATGACCGAACCCAGGAAAAAACTTTCGTAGAAAGACCATCCGCGCCACCAACCGAATGCCGCGGAAACGCCGATCGAGATCAGGATCTGGAGCGTCCCGCCGATCACCGCGATATTCTGCATGCCACGCAACCGCTCAAAGGAGAATTCCAGTCCGATCGTGAGCATGAGGAGTACCACGCCAAGTTCGGCAAGCAGCCTGATATGCTCGCCGTTGGAGAGGATTCCAAACCCTTGAGGTCCGATGATCACGCCGGCTAAAAGAAATCCGAGGATGGTTGGAAGTCGGAATTTTTCGAAAATGAGGGCGACGACTGTCGCTATTAGAAGGACGAGCAGAATCTCAGCAAGAAATGAAGCGTTCGCCATGATTTCCCTCGATTTAAAAAATGACCCGGCAATCATACCTTTCCCGTTAATCATGGACGGCCCTAATTGCCTCAAGGTAGTATACAGAATCTTCGGGACAAGAATCCAGCACTATGACCTGCCGCCTGCGCCCAATCCTCACTGAGCCACCATGGACCTCAGCGCGGCTCCAGTTTTTGTTCTTGAAATCAACGAAGTTGGAATGAAAACAACTTAGGCTCACCCCTCGAAAACGCAACTGGTTTTCCGGAGTGAGACCCAAATGATGAGATTTGATTCAAGGAAGACTTACTAAAATAAAACTGCTTGTTTTTACTACTTAAACCATCTTGTATAACCTCTCAAATGCCGATAGACTTTATAGTAGGGATGGGAATATAAAGCTACAAGGAGGAGAGAGGAGAAAAAGGCAATGAAAGGTTTGAGAAATTTAAAAGGGTTTCTTCTTCTAGAACTACTCTTCGCTTTTGGCCTGTTGGCCTTTGTGGTTATTTCTTCCGGAGGGCTTCTGATCAAATCGGCTCAAATGTCGGAAGATAACAAGTCGCGCCTTCTTGCATTGCAGACAGCGCAATCCGCGATTGAGACGATCAAAGACACTCCTCTGACCTCCCTCGTCGGCATCAATACGGCCAATTTTATCCCAGCGGGGCTCAGTCAAGGCGCCGTGGCAATTCAGACAAACCCTGCGACCATCTTGGCTAGTACCCAGATCGCCACGGTCACAGTTACGGTATCCTGGCGAGGCGCGATGAACCGGGCTCAGCAACTTCAGGTCAGCACCATGAAAAGCCGTTTTTGAGGAGAACTGAAATGGAACGAGAAAAAAGAGAGCTTCCAAAGAAAGATCGGAGAAACGAGCGAGGCGTGACCTTGATCGAGATCATGATCGCCTCCATGTTCTTTTCCCTCCTTTCCTTCGCCTTGTTCTCCACCATCACTTCGGCCGGAACCATTCTGCAAATGCAAACGCTGAGCGCAGGCATCAACCAGGGCGGCATGCAACTACTTCGCTCGATTGTTCGGGAGATCGCCGAAAGCAGTCCGGCCGCGGATCAAAGTCATCTGATCTTGGCAACAGACGCCAGCGGTAACAGCATTGCAACATTCCAGGTTCCGGTGGATTGGGATAATGATGGCGATGTCGTGCAAAGTGTTTTGACCCAAACGCTGGAATGGGGCGCCTATCGATCCGTGCGAGAACCCCAGCAGCAATCGTGGCTGAATGGATGGGTAAGATACCGCATCGTGAACGGTCAGCTTTTGCGCGAAGTCCTGACTGCTTCGAACGGAACCGTGCTAGCGACCGACATCCTTGTCCCCAGGGATGTTTTAGCATTCCAAGTCACGCTTGTCAGCCGCCGCGTTAGCATTGTCCTGACGATAAGAAAAGCGGACACCCTCGGCCAAAAAGGCGCCAATGCAAGGACCTATCAGGCGACATTCGATGGCGATGTTTTATTAAGGAACGGAGGGTAGCCCCATGAAGTCAGAAAAAACAAAACTACCTTCCCTGAAGAAGATCCTGAAAGATCAACGCGGCTTTGCATTGATCAGTGTCTATCTGGCCTCGGTCATAGTTTTGATCGTTTCGATGGCGACTTTTGGATCTGTTTTTTCCGAATCGCGTCACATTGAGCGCGAGATCACAAGAACTCGAGCCTATGCCGCCGCAGAAGCAGGACTTCAAACAGCAGTCACTCAGATTGGACAGAACGCTTACACGGGCTTCATCAACGCGGCCTCAGTCCCTGCCACTTCTTTTCAATCTATCTCTGGAACAGCGGTGGGATCCTTTTCTGTAAATGTCAGTTACCCCAACCAGGCAGACTGGGTCATCCTGACCGCCACAGCCACCGTCGACAACGAAACGCGCCAGCTGGAAGGAAGGGTTTTCCTGCAATCCAATCTTTCAAAATATCTGATGTATGCCAACACAACCACCTTGGGTCTTGGCAGCAATCTGGTTTTGGGGATCCATGATGGGATCAATCCCCAGGGGGTTTCCGCCAATGAGAACGACCGGGCCGCTTTGTATTACACAAATGATCTGGATTTCTCAGGATCCAACATCCATATTTATGGAGATGTCCATGCGGAAAACTTTATTAGCGGAAGCAGCTCCAATACCATCCATGGAGATACTTATGTAGGAGGATTCACCCAGGATTCCCAGGGCCGGGTCACGAATGACGGCATCAACGGAACCCTCACCGTAGGCGACGGATTCAGCGACGATATTGATCGCGATGGCAATGGCATCATTAACGCGAGTGATTATGCGGACCGGCATGATTTGCTAACCGCAGCCCAGCAAATGACCTCTTTTAACGACGATGCGCGAAGAGAAGAAGTGATCGACCAGGTCAATCTCAGCTTTTACCAAGCCAATAATTCAAGCGTTGTCGCATCGCGAGGTTATGGAACGACTGCGGCAGAACGCTATTTTGTTTTTGAACCCAACGCCGAAGGAACGCAGACCAAAGTGATCGTTTATGGCACTCTTGCTAATTTTAACGCTGACAACCGTACATACAAAACGGATGAGTTCACACTACCGGCCAGTGCGATCCTCTATAACCAGGGCCGCGCGCATGTAAAAGGATCTATTGCCGGACGGGTATCCGTGGTCTCTTCGGATGATATTTTCTTTGACGGAAATATCAAATACGCAGGGAATAATTCCTATTCTTCTCTGCAGAATTCAGCAGCTTTTTTGGCGCGAGATCAGGTCTTTTTCCGTCCGGAGAACCTGGAGGTAAGCGGAATCATTTATGCGGACAAAGCCGGAAGCCACACGGGCAATCTGGCCATTGATTCCGACTACAATGTGAACGGGCAGTACAGACCTCAGGATAAGTACGACGGCCATTTCCGTCATTTCGGTAATCTGATCGTCGACGGAACAGGGAATACCTCCAACTACGACCAGGATCGCGCCTATGTCTACGATCCCAATCTTAAATACTACCGTCCGCCGGGGCTTCCGGTCCGCCCTGAACTGCGTACGGTCCGGGAAATATGATCAAGGAAAGGAAAAACTTATGAAGGAGGTCAAAGTCATTCATGTTGTAACTATCTTGATTCTTTTGCTGCTTTCGGTGGCTATCTTTCAATGGGCCAGCCTCCCGAAAGGCGTTCCTCACCCCGAAATCATCTCCTCCCCGGAAGTTCTGCCGCCAAGCGAATTCCCGAAACTGCAACAAAATGAACTCTACAACCTTAACGCACCACCTTCATTTGCGGAAAAGACTTATCAGGAGGAACTTCCCCCCTTCGAAGAAGCTCCCTCAAATGACACTCTCGCGCCCAAGGATCCATCTTTGAGCGAAAAGGCTACCCTCTAGCTTCGGAAATGAATTCCATGGAAGTTTTTGGGAGGAGCAAGGCTTCTCTCTCCTTGAATTCTAGCCGTTATTTGCTTTCGGGATCTTCCCAAGCGCAAATTTTGGGGAGCTGGAGAAAGCCGCTGCGCTGAAGAAATGAGACGCCGAGGTATTTTTTTTCCGTTCCGTCTTCACGGAAGCGAAAAACCCCGGCCGTCAGATCTCCTGCTTTGGTATAGCCCTCGTTTTTTTCGATCTTCCCGATCGGGATCTCCGGATCCCCAAGATTATCGCGGCACACTCTGTCCGAGAGCATTCCTTGCTGGGCGGCCTGGTAAAATTTCTGGGCTGGATGATCCTTAGGAATTCCAGGAATGGCAGGATCCGGGACCGAACACCCTGCCGCAAAAATCCCTAGAAGAATCCCGATCGCGAACTTTTTTACCATTTCCCGGTCTTATCCATTTTGGGCTTCGGGTGATGCTTGATCGCAGAAACGGCTTCCCGAAGAAGCGGTTCGGGCAGGGAATATTCCTTAAGTTCGCCGTTCAAGAACTTGTCATAGCCGGTCAGGTCCATCAACCCGTGGCCGCTGTAACAAAAAAGGATCGCCTTTTCTTTTCCCTCTTCGCGCGCCTTGATCGCTTCATCGATCGTACAGGCGATCGCGTGACTCGTTTCGGGCGCGCAGATCGTTCCTTCGGTCCGGGCCCAAAGCATCGCGGCTTCATAGCATTGGATCTGATCGATCGCACGCGGTTCGAGAAGCCCTTCAACGACTCCCTGACTTACGAGAGGCGACATCCCGTGATATCGTAACCCGCCGGCATGGATAGGTTCGGGAATAAAACTGTGGCCCAGCGAATACATGGGAAGCAGCGGTGTCATCTTCGCGACATCTCCGTGATCATAGCTGAAAGGACCGCGCGTCAGCGTTGGACACGCCGTAGGCTCTACGGGAATGATCTGGATCTTCGCGCCATGGATCTTGTCACAAACGAATGGAAATGAAACGCCGGCAAAATTGCTCCCGCCGCCCGCGCACCCGATCACGATGTCGGGCTGTTTTTCTCCGGCCAAAGCCAGCTGCTTTTTCGCCTCAAGTCCGATGATGGTCTGGTGAAGCATCACATGGTTGAGGACGCTGCCGAGGCAATAACGAGTCTTTCCGCTCGGGTCGCCCACGGCTTCCTCAATGGCTTCACTGATCGCGATCCCGAGACTGCCCGGGGTTTTGGGATCTTTTTTCAGAATCTCACGGCCGGCATGGGTCTCATGGCTCGGGCTTGCGACGCAGTTGGCACCCCACACGCGCATCAAGCTCTTGCGGAACGGTTTCTGGTCAAAGCTGATTCGGACCATGAATACTTTGCACTCGAGCCCCAAGAGCTGCGAGGCGAAGCCGATCGCGCTTCCCCACTGGCCAGCGCCGGTCTCGGTCGTAAGTTTTTTGATGCCGAACTGTTTATTGTACCAGGCCTGCGCGACGGCGGTGTTGGTCTTGTGACTTCCGGCAGGACTGACGCTTTCATCTTTGTAATAAATACGAGCGGGAGTTTTGAGATATTTTTCAAGATACACCGCGCGCCGGAGCGGGGCGGGACGCCAGCGGTAAAGCATCTCCAGGATCTCTTCCGGGATATCGATCCAGCGTTCCTGGCTCATTTCCTGCTCGATCAGGTTCATGGGGAAAACCTTCGTCAACATATCCGGGGATATCGGATTCCCGTCAGGGCCGAGCGGGGGCTGCATGGGCGTGGGCAGATCGGCCGCCAGGTTGTACCATTTCTTGGGAATATCTTTTTCGCTTAAATTGATCTTGATGTCTTTCATGAATGGCAACTCCCTTTTTTATATTAGGCCCTGTTTTTCAGGCGCGACGCAAAAGTGTACGGCATTCTTTCGCCGTTGTTAAGCGGAAGTTGCGGCCTCTTCCGCAAGATCAAAAAAGAAGGTCGATCACAAAAAGGGCCCCGAGAAGAACGCCTTTTTCGGCCGTTTCCGCTTCAAGTGGGAACACGATCCCAAAGTGGTTATTACTGGATACGCCTTCCTCGGCGATCCGCGTCGGCCTCCGGCTGATCCTCCCCGCGATCACGCCCCCCCGGCGGATCTGAAAAGTCTCCGGATCCGATGAATCCGCCTCGATATCATAAAGACCGTGGCCCCCGGCATCCAGCGCCCGGAAAGCCGTCTTCGAACCCTGCTTTTGGATAGAACCGATCAAGTTTTCAGCCGCGTCAAAAACCTCTGTCTTGCTCGAAAAAAATCCGCTCCGTTTTTCAAAATAAAGGATCTCTTCACCCTTGCGGTTGAGGAAATAAAGCGTGAACGAGGGAACCTTCTGAAGGGCGGACATCCCGATAAACGATCCGCCCTCGAGTGCCGCGTAGTAGATCTCTTCTTCCGAGACATCCGAAAGACAGCAAATAGGCCGGAGCTTCCAGGTTTCCGGAACGCCCAGATACTGTTTTTTTTCGCGAATAGAAAGCGAATCGATCTGTTTCATCTGTTCCATAACGGCTAAGAAATCATTCCTTTCCCGACCTTGACCCTTGTCTAAAATCCCACCGATCACAACCGCTTATAGTGTCCCGCAATCCGGCAAATAAGGGCATTTTTTTGTGGAAGAAAGGATTCCGCAGTCTTCAGCGCAGGGGACGATGCCCACCGTAGCCTCGCATTCGGGGATCTGTTCACGAAGGTCCCGTTCCACGCTCGCCGCCAACTGATAAGCGTCCGGAAAAGGCAACGCCCTCGGCAGAACCAGCTTGAGCTCGACAAAATTATTGCGCCCGGAACTACGGCTCCGGACATCGCGGAACTCACAGCACTGGTTGAGATATTTTCCGAGCTGCTTCAAAACCTCTATTTTCCCCTTTTCTTCCAGCGAGGCATCCAATAACTTCATGAACGCGTGTTTCGCGAGATGGAATGAAGAAGGAGCGATCAGAAAGCTCACTGCAAGCGTCGCGGCAGGGTCCAAATAAACTGTCCAGGGCTTCAGCGGGGTAAAGGAAAGCAGCACGGAGATCAAAAAGGAGCTTGCGACCGTCAGGGAAATAAATCCCTCGAGCTTGTAGTGAACACCCTCAGCGCGAACCGCCGGAGAATCGCAACGATGGGCAAGAGCGAGGATCCAGAAAGCGCCTACGAAATTGATCGCCGCGCCGATCGCGCTGAAGCCGAAGCCCAACCATGGAGCCGTGATCTCTTTGGGATGGAAGAGGTGCGTCAAGGCCTGGAACGACATGATCAGGGCAATGCCGACGAGCACCACTCCTTCCAGCGCTTCACAAACATGTTCGACCTTTCCATAGCCATAATTATGCAAAAGGTCCGCAGGGCGGTTGGCAAGCTTTACGGAGTAGTAAAGAATGACCGAAACGATCAGCCCCACAATGGTGATCCCCAGATCGGTCGCGATCGCGAGCGAATTGACGAGGATCAAAGCCGTCGCCTTGAGAACAAAGAGGATAATATTACCGAAAAGACTGACTTGAACGGCCTGGAACATCAGAGCCTGGGACCGGCTTTTCTGCAAGTCCCGCAGTATGGCGGTTTTAGGAAGATCCATAGCGGGTATTCTACTCGATTTAAGTAGCAGCGCTAGTACCGTTTCTTATTCGCTTTTATCGGTTAACGGTACAAGCCCTAGCTTCATCGAAACTCTATAGGTGGCAAGGGCTAGAAAATTTCTATGCCTTCAACCGCAGTTTTTGCGCTACGGATACAGTCGGAGATGCCAAACCCGCGGCAGCTGTTACCCGCAAGAAAAAGACCGGGGTATGGTTCAAGCAGCCTCTCGATATTTGAGAGAAGCCTGGCATGGCCCTTTTCGTACTGCACAAGCGCCTTGGAATACCGTTCCAGGGCGATCCAGCAAGGCGGAGAAATACGCCATTGGGCGGAAAGAACGCGGAGAATTTCTCGCTGGATCTTTTCATCTTCCCAGGAGAATACCCCGGACTGAAAAGTTCCGGAAATAAACGCGCGGAGCCTCAAGAATTTTCCATCGTCGGTTTTTCCGATCACTTTTAAACTCGCGAACGGCCACTCCCCCGCGCGCGCAGGGACAATAAATCCGCTTTCCGGAAATCCGGCAGGCAATGCATCGCGACGAAAGATCATATTCACAGCAATGAGCGAATCATAACGGATCTTTCCAAGCTCGGCCGCCAAGTGAGGCGCGGGACCGGCGAGAAGTTTTGCCGCCTCCGGGGCTGGAAGCGCGATCAAAACAAGGTCCGCTTCGATCGCGCGGCCATCCCTCAAAAATACTTTCCAGGTCTTATCTCTTTCGAGAGAGACCGCTTGAGAAAAGGTCTGGAACTCCACAAGCTTCTGGTTTTTTAAAAGAGCCCCCGCCAGGCGGTCCAGGCCGCCCCGCAGCGCAAAAAAATTCTCTTCTTTTTTTTCGGAGTTCCTTTGTTTTATGAACGCCCGCGAGAAACTTCCGCACTCCCTCTCTATCTTTTCCCAATGAGGAAAATATTCGCGAAGACTCAGCCGTTCCGCTTCCCCCGTCAAAACGCCCCGGGCCAAGGGTTCCGCCAATTCTTTCAGAAACGCTCCGCCGAACCGTCTTCTCACAAAATCCCCGATCGTTTCATCGTCGCCATTTCTCTTGGTGGGGATCAGTCCCTCCAAGATAAGCCGTGCGCGAGCCGTCAGGCTCAACACCGAACTTCTTAAGAGATGAAAGGGATCGAGTTGGGAGAGGGTGATCGGCAGGAACTTGTTGTGTTTAACCAGAAAGACCCGGTTGAGGGTAGATCCGCAGGGCACAAGCTCATTTTGAAGCCCGAGGTCCCGGCAAAAATCAAGGATCGCAGGATCCCGTCCGTCAAGCGCATCGGCGCCCGCTTCCATATGAAAATCGCGCGTGCGAAGCGTCTTCAGAACGCCGCCAAAACGGTCTTCAGCTTCCAGAACTGTGATCTGAAGGGGAAGATTTTTGTGGGTAATTTTTTGTGAGAGAAAAAAAGCGGCGCTCAAACCGGAAATGCCGCCGCCGATAATGACCGCTCGTTTATGCATGACCGGCCCGAGAAGGGATTTTAGGGTATTTTTTTTGCAATGGCTGGATTGACATCATTGTCCGGCGAGTCGTTCCGGTCCAAAACAGGATCCGGAGCCTCGACCGTGGCGATGTCATCCTGGGGGACGGGATCCTCATCAGGCTCCGCACCAGACAGCGCGCCATCCTGCGCATCGTCGGGAACAACAACATTCATCGTGACCGTATCACTCCACAAGGGCTCTGCGATATCGCCATTTTCGCTCATGCGTTTAAATCCGAGCCGGAAATCCACCGGACCGGTTTTTCCCTGTTGAGAAATATAAAGGATAATGTTCTTCTCATAGGCATCCCCCGGCTCGAGCGTGATCTCCTCCAGCGTATTTTCATTACAGGTCCAGGACTGGATAAACACGCCCGGATCATCTGTCATCCAGTGTTTTTCATAGGAGCAGGTATTGACCCAAAAACCGGTGGTCGTGTCGGCGCTGGAGTTAACAACCCTCACGCGCGTTAAGAACATCATCCCGAGCTTGGCGGTATTTTGGTCCGGAGCGGCCTGGATCGTGAGCGAGGGATCTTCGGCATAAGACAAAGCAGAGAAACTGCAGAAAGAAATTAGAAGGAAAAGAAAAACGCCTCGCCGGCTCATTTCGTTCAACTGACCTTTAAAAAGGAATATTGGTTTTTGATGTGCTTTTGAAAATGGGTTCCGTGCGAAGAGGCGGCCATCAGCGCATGGTAAGCGCTTTCCGGAACTTCCTGGTAACGGTAAACGCCGCCTGCCCGGAACACCACTTCGAGGGTTGCCGTTGCCTGGTCATACCCGATCAAAGCGAGATCGCGCGACCTTATGGGTTTAACATCCATCTCCATTATGATTTCATCTCCTCAAATTGATGGTTTTTAAGAGCCTTTTCCTGAGCGGCCTCAAGCTCCTGGAGAAGTTGCAAGGCTGTTTCGCGGACCTGACGGTAACTTCCGTCCGGATATTTAAAATACATGACCTTGTTCGCCGTAGGCGACCGGTAACAATTCTTCCGGATCCAGGCCTCGGGCTCTTCGTTCTTGTAATAAGTCAGGAGATAAACCAACCCCAGCGGATAAGCGAACAAGACCGGATAATCGACTTCGTCAAAGCGGACCATCACCGGCTCGTTCCTGAAATAGTCGAGGGCGAAGATTAGCTTTGAAAGATTGTTTTGGGGTTTCTTGAGATAATCCTGGAAAGACTGGGACTCCTCCACCGGCCTGAGCCCGTCGGCATTCACGGCCGTGCTCCCCACCCCGGGGAAAAAGCTTCCCCAAAGGATCACCCATAAGAACAAAAAGCTAACCTTCCAAAGCCGAGCCATCGTCTGTCTGATCCCTAACTTGCCGTATCTTCGATATCTTCCAAAAAAGCGTTGTGTCCGATACTTTTTCGATAATACTCCAAACATTCCTTGCAGATTCCCGCCCCATGCGCCCACTGGGGATGCTCCCTCAAAATGAGGTCAATAATGTGATGGTCCGTATGCTTCAAAAAAACCACCAGATCGTGGTCCAGCTCTTCTTTACAAACCGGACATATATATTTTTCCATGAGGCCCTTTCCGGGAAATGCTTTCAAGCCTTTCGAAACAGGGCCCTAGCTTAGACGAACTAAGCCTTTTCGTCAAAGCCCCAGTTAGCATGCAAAAAGTAGTTTTGGATCTCTGTTTTTTGGTCTTTCAGCTGGAATTTGAAGTTGGCGATCCCGCCCTGAGGCAAATGGTCGGGCTCGGTCGCCACGCTGGTCCCCAAGAGAGGAACCCGGTCTTTGTCGAGGATGACGAGCTGGGCGCGGATATTCTTGATGGGATGGCCGATATTGTTGATGACGATCCCCTGCAGGGACGCGCCTTCGGCCTCATTAAAGCAGGTGCTGGCGCCCTTGATAATGACTTCATGCGGTAACTTCTGAAAATTCTCGATCTCCGGAAAAGATTCTATCCCCATGGTCCCTCAGACATGCTGGTGCTCTGCTGTCTATAGGAACGGCAAAAGGAACGGGAACTTCACCTTATTTTACAGATTCCATTCGAAAGCCGGCCTTGGCATCCGGTTCCGGCAGGAGCTCGCTCTCAGGATGGGGCATTAGAATTCCGAGGAAGTGCTCAAATTCATCTTCAAGCGCGAGATAAGGCACAGGCCTGAGCCCCGTGATCCGCTCGACGGCGTCTAGCGTGCGCAGGTCGAACGGATCGCACATAGCAATTCGCACCATTCCTTCAGAAACTCCGATCGGCACCGCGCGATGATGAAAAATGAAGTCCGCGTTCAAAAGATGCAGAGCCCCCGGATCCGGCGTCCCTTCCTTGAGACTGAAATAAGGGACCTTGAGCTTTTTTTCAAGCATCTTGCCCACATCCTGGCTTGAGATAATATTCATATCGATCAAGGTCTGGCCAAGACGCTGCCCCGTTTCGAGATGTTTCTTGAGGGCTTGGCTGAGCTGTTCTTCGGTGATAAGACCGGAACTGACCAGCGCTTGCCCGATCGGGTCCACTCGTTTTCGGGGTTTGGCGGGCTTGATCTCCGGCTCCAGGATGTGCACGGCATCATCCAGTTTTCTGATGGGAGAGGAACGGCGGTCCTGAAGGTAATGACTTCCGGGTTGGGATTTGAGAAAAGTTTTGACTTCGGCCGCGTCCTGTGCGATCTCGCGAAGACTCGCGTAATTCCTGTAAAAGTTGGTGCAACCCGCGACGGAACATGACATCAGCGGAAAATTCTCCATTTTGCCGCGGCGATTTTCCACGCGGATGAATCCCGCTTCCCGGTCCGTTTTGTTGTAGTAAGTTGGAAGGAGCCGGTCGAAGTCGTCGATGAACTGACGCGCAAAAACTTCCTCAAGCTCGGCCGGAAGCACCACGATGAAATCATCTCCTCCAATATGCCCGATAAAACATTCCCCGTCACGAGCTACAGCGTGACTGGTAGTCACGAGAATGCGCGCGGTCTGAAGGATCACTTCATCGCCTTTTTGAAAGCTGTAATGGTCGTTGAAGGCCTTGAAATTGTTAATATCGATATAAAGCACCGAAAATTTTTCTCCCGCCTGGATCTTTTTTTGGACGATCTTTTCGATGGCGTGATTGCCCGGCAAGTGCGTGAGCGCGTTGGCTTCCACCCGCTCCATGGTTTTCGCGATATTGAGATTCACGCGCAGCTGCAGCACAAGCGGACTGAAAGGACGGACAAGAAAATCATCGAAACCCTTTTCGTGGCCAAGCATCAATTCCGTCAATTGGGTCTCGCGGGTGATCATGATCACGGGAACGGCCATCAGATGAGAACGGGAACGGATGATCTGGATGAGCATCTTGCCGTTCACCGGCTCCATGTCGCTTGAGAGAAGGATCAGATCCATGACTTCCCGCTCCAGGAACCGCAAGACCTGGTTGCTTTTGGAAGCCTCAAAGACCTTGTGATGACGGGAATGAAGCCTCATGACGATCAGCTCACGGGTCGCGTCATCTTTTTCGGCTACCAGGATCCTCTTTCCGCGCGTCACGAAAAACTCTCCTGCGGGGAAGGATATTTTTTCTTGCGCACATCGTGACAGAATTCAACTGTGGCTTTTTTCATCATCGCGTCAAGGTTGGCGTACCGGCGCACAAAACGCGGACTGACCCCGGAACGAATCCCCAAGAGATCCTGGAACACCAACACCTGGCCGTCGGTCCCGGCGCCCGCGCCGATCCCGATCGTGGGACATTGCACGGCTTTTGTGATCTTCGCGGCAAGTTTCGCCGGAACACATTCTAAGACGATCGAAAAAACACCCATTTCATCAAGCAATTTGGCATCCGCAAGGATCACATCAGCTTCGTCAGGATCTTTTCCGTAAACACGGTATTTCCCGTCCCCGACACTTTGGGGCAACATCCCGACATGCCCCATCACGGAAATACCTTCTGTCACAAGCTTTTGAACTTGCGAACGAACCTTCGCCCCGCCCTCAAGTTTTACGGCATCGGCTCCCGCCTCGCGGAGAAATCGCTGCGCGTTCATAAGCGCAAGATCGGGATCGTTGTAGGAATGCACCGGCATATCGGCCACCACCAACGCTCGCTTCACCGCTTTGGCGACGGCCGCCGTATGATAGAGCATGTTTTCCATCCTCATGCCGAGCGTGTTCTCGTGACCCAGAAGCACCATCCCGACCGAATCGCCGACCATGAGAAGATCCACCCCGGCTTCATCGGCGATCTTCGCGCTGGGATAGTCATAGAGACTGAGCGAGACGATCGGCTCACCGGCCTTCTTTTTTGAATAAATGGTCTGGGCTGTGATTTTCATATTTTTATCGGGGAACGGGTAACGCTGAACGGGTAACGAAATACGGCTTGCGTTCGCCGTTTCCCGTTACCCATTACCCGGCTTTTATTTTTGCCATTCATAGGCGGTGATGAGATTTTCCATGAGCATGGTCACGGTCAGCGGGCCGACGCCCCCGGGAACCGGCGTGATAAATCCGGCCTTTTTGGCGGCTTCGTCAAATTCCACATCCCCCTGGAGTTTTCCGTCGACTTCCGTAGTTCCGACATCGATCACCACCGCGCCTTTTTTGATCCATTCACCCTTCACAAGCCCGGGCTTTCCGGAACAGGCCACCACGATC
>CAZGCC010000031.1:0-17002 GCA_964524195.1 uncultured bacterium
AGTATTATGTCCTCGATATGTTCCCTTATCCCTCCGGTTCCGGTCTCCATGTGGGGCATCTCGAGGGTTACACCGCGACCGATATCGTAAGCCGTTACAAGCGGATGCGCGGGTTCAATGTTCTGCACCCGATGGGCTGGGACGCGTTCGGACTTCCGGCTGAACAGTATGCTATTGAGACCGGGACCCATCCTCGCGAAACCACGCAAAAAAATATCCAGACCTTCAAACGGCAGATCCAGCAAGTCGGGTTCAGTTACGACTGGGATCGCGAGATCGATACCACCGATCCGGATTATTACCGGTGGACGCAGTGGATCTTCATGAAGCTTTTCGAAAAAGGGCTTGCCTATGAGTCCGAGATCCCCGTGTGGTGGTGCGATGGTTGCAAGGCCGTGCTTGCCAACGAAGAAGTTGACGCGAACGGCACTTGTGAACGCAAGGGGCATAAAAATGTTTACCGCCGCCCGCTTCGTCAGTGGATCCTCAGGATCACGGCCTACGCCGAGCGGCTTCTGAAAGATCTGGATCTTCTGGATTGGTCGGAGCCGATCAAGGAAATGCAACGCAATTGGATCGGGAAGTCGACCGGGGCGGAAGTAAAATTCCAAATTCCAAATTCCAGATTTGAAATTCCCGTTTTCACAACGCGTCCTGACACGCTTTTTGGAGCGACTTATATGGTTTTGGCTCCAGAACACGCGCTGGTCGCAAAGATCACGACGCCAGACCAGAAAAAAGCAGTAGAAGCTTATGTAGCTACTGCGACGCACAAATCCGATCTTGACCGGACCGATCTTGCCAAAGAAAAAACAGGCGTTTTTACGGGTACCTATGCGATCAATCCGGTGAATGACAAAAAAATCCCGGTTTGGATCGCAGATTATGTGCTCATGGGCTATGGGACCGGCGCCATTATGGCTGTGCCCGGGCATGATACCCGCGATCTTGAATTTGCCAAAGCTTATCATCTTCCTGCTGAAGTTGTTGTTCAGGCGCCCGATGGAAAAGAATCGATGGGTTTCGTGGGGGATGGTGTTAGTGTGAATTCCGGGCTGATCACGGGATTACCAACGCCGGAAGCCAAAGCCAAGATCACAAAATGGCTTGAGGAAAAGAAGATCGGTAAAGAAACAGTCCAGTACAAACTTCGAGATTGGCTCTTTAGCCGGCAACGATATTGGGGAGAGCCGATCCCGGTCGTGCATTGCGCGAAATGCGGACCTGTTCTTATTCCTGAAAGCGAATTACCTCTCAGGCTCCCGGAACTCAAGGATTACACGCCTACCGGTAACGCGGAGCCTCCGCTTGCCAAGGCAACCGATTGGTTGAAATGCAAGTGTACGAAGTGCGGCGGCCCAGCCACGCGTGAAACGAACACCATGCCGCAGTGGGCAGGTTCCTGTTGGTATTATCTTCGCTACCTTGATCCGAAAAATACAAAAGCTCCGATCGATCCAAGGAAAGAAAAGTATTGGATGAATGTGGATCTCTATGTCGGCGGCGCGGAGCATGCCGTTCTGCATCTTCTTTATTCGAGGTTCTGGCACAAAGTTCTCTATGATATTGGGGTTGTTTCAACGCCGGAACCCTTCCAGAGGCTTACGAACCAGGGGATGATCCTTGGTCAAGACAGCCAGAAAATGTCCAAGTCTCGCGGGAATGTTGTGAATCCCGATGAGATGATCAGCCAATATGGCGCGGACAGTCTTCGCCTTTATGAAATGTTCATGGGACCGCTTGAGATGACCAAACCCTGGGCTAATTCCGGGGTGGAAGGCGTTTACCGATTTCTTGGCAAAGTGTGGCGTCTTTTCTTTGACAAAGAAGATAAATTACATTCCAATATCGTTCAACGCCCTCCCAGTCCGACGGAGCTGAAGACGCTTCACAAGACGATCAAGAAGGTTACCGAAGACCTCGAGGGGCTCCGGTTCAATACGGCGATTTCCGCATTGATGATCTTCGTCAATGAAGTCGCTCCGGATCAGGACCATTCGCGGGAGGTCCTCGAGAGGTTCGCGCTTCTATTGGCGCCTTTTGCGCCACATATTGCCGAAGAATTATGGCAACGCCTTGGGCATACAAAGACGCTTGCTTATGAAAAATGGCCCGAGTATGATGCCCAATATCTTATCGAAGAAGAAGTCGAGATGGCGATCCTGGTGGGCGGTAAAGTCCGTTGCAAAATGGTCGTTTCTCATAATCAAAGTGAAGAGGCGTTGAAAAATCTGGCTCTTGGACAACCTCGTGTGAAGGAATTACTGGAAGGGAAGGTCCTGAAGAAAGTTATTGTCGTCCCGGGACGCACGATCAACCTTGTGGTGGCGGATGCCTAAAGTTGAGATCAGGGATCAAAAGATTTTTGTCGGAAAAAAAGAAGTGCCGCTCATTTCCGGGGAGGTCCATTACTGGCGGCTCAATCCCAACTATTGGCTTGAAGCGCTCCGGCGCGTTCGTGAGCTGGGGCTCGAGATCGTTTCCACTTATGTCCCTTGGGATTTTCATGAATACAAACGCGGCCATTTCGATTTTACCGGGAAAACCGATGAGGCCCGCAATCTCAAGGCATTTCTTGAGCTGACCCGCAAAGAAGGATTCTGGCTCGTTCTTCGTCCGGGGCCTTATATTTACAGCGAATGGCCGCATGACGGCGTTCCGGATTATGCCTATAAATATCATCGGCTGCATCCCAAGTTCCTTTCTTATGCCCGGGAATACCTGAAACAAGTTAGCAAGGTTTTCATGCCATACCTTGCGTCAAAAAAGAACGGTCATATCCTTCTGCTTCAGGCTGACAATGAGATCGATCCTTGGCCTGATGTGTTTGGCCATCAATACGGACTTTCCGAAAAACCGGGACTTTTTCAGGATTTTATGCGAGATCTCTATAAGGGAGATCTTTTAGTGCTGAACGAATCCTGGGGGACGGATTACAAATCTTTCCGGGAAACATCGCCCTTTATTGCGACCATGCTTCCGGGCGAACAAGGGCTTCCTCTTAAAGGCGACAAGGAACTCAAGCGGCACCTCGATTATTTCAAGTTCAAGTATCATTATGCTCAAGAGGTCGCGCAGGGAAGCATCCGGATGTACCGGGATCTCGGGGTCGACATTCCGATCTATCTCAACACCTATCCGTTCTTTTATGCTCATGATTGGGCGGCTTTTCAGGAAGTGTCCGACATGGTGGGGTTGGACCTTTATCCTTCCAACGAGCTAAAGGAGGACGAGTTCGAGCACCGCAAGCTTTGTGACAAGATCCGTTATCTCTCGAGCGTTTCCAAACTTCCCTTTATTGCGGAATTCCAGTCCGGCATTTGGCATGGCCGTCATTATGAAACAAGCGTGCTGACGCCGAACCACTACCGGATGATCTGTCTTTCCGCGTTTCTTGCGGGGATCAAAGGATGGAATTGGTATATGCTTGTAAATCGCGATAATTGGTACATGTCGCCGATCAACGAATGGGGAAGGGTGCGCGGCGAGCTCTACGATGTTTTCAAGCAGATCGTTTCTGCTTTCAAGCAATTGAGGCCGACTTCGCTCACGAAGCTTTCGGAGATCGGCGTGACCTTCAATCCTCTCCAGTACGCAGCCCGGACGCTTTCGCATAACAGCTCTATTCTTGTAGCGTTGTATAAGGGGGATGTTGATTATGACATGTGCGATCCCCGGCGCGAGATCCCGAAAAAGAAAGTCCTTTTTTATTCGGGTAATCAGTGGCTGGAAAAATCCGCCCATCAGAACCTTCGCCGCTATGTGGAAGAGGGGGGAACGCTTGTGGCGTTCCGTTCCTTCCCTCGAAAAGATGATGATTTCAAGCCCTGCCACACCGTGGGCTTCGAAGATCCGGAACGGACCCTTTTTGAGTTCAAGAGACAATTCTCGATCACGCTCGGCAAAGGCTCGATTCCGATCCCGATGACCAGCTCCGTTTATGTTTTCAAAGCCAAAGGATGTGAAAAGATCCAGGCGGATCTTGGGACCTACGGAAAACAAACGGTTGGTTATATCAAAAAGATCGGTAAGGGGAGAATCGTGCATCTTGGTATGGAGCCGGTCCCTGAGCTTGTGCTTGGAGTTCTGAACTATCTTAAGGCGCCTCTCATCAGTTACTCGACAACCCGGGATGTGAAGACAGCGCTCTTTAGCCGTGCCAATCGCTATTTCCTTATTGTTGTGAATAACGGCAATGAAGATAAAAGCGCCACGATTCACCTTCCGGCAATAGACAAGATCAGAGGGAAGATGTTTGCTCGTGATCTGATCAGCGGTGAAAAAACGGCTTACTCGAAAGAGGGTCGTTGTCCGATCAATCTCCATGTGGCGCGCAAGGATGGCCGTATTCTGGAGTTCACATTCGCTCGTCGTTAAGGGTTTGTTTGTCTTAAGCTCTGTTCCGTTCCGGCCGTTGGATAAGTAGAAGCAAAATCGGTTTTCTGAGAGGAAGGATCATGTACGAAACTTTTTTCGGACTGAACGAATCTCCCTTCAATGTGACGCCGGACCCGCGCTTTGTCTATCTGAGCAAACATCATCAGGCGGCTCTCTCCGCGATGCGCTACGGCGTAGATCGCCGTTCGGGGTTCATCCAGATCACCGGCGAGATCGGGGCGGGGAAGACCACTCTTTCACGGATGTTCCTTCAGCAATTGGGAGAAAATGTCCACACCTCGCTTGTTTTTAATCCTAAGCTTTCCGAGTTGGAACTGTTGCAGGGGATCGTTGAAGATTTCGGGTTGAAGCCCAAGGCGAAAAAACGGAAGGAATATTTTGATTGTCTGAACCGGTTTCTTCTTGAGGAGAGCGCCAAGGGATTCAACGCGGTGGTGATCATCGATGAGGCCCAGCTTTTGCCGCCACGGGCTTTGGAGCAGATCCGTCTTCTTTCCAACCTCGAAACCACAACACAAAAACTTCTCCAGATCATCCTCATGGGGCAACCGGAACTGAAAGATCTTTTGAAACGGCCGGATCTCAAGCAACTTCGTCAGCGCATTACGGTTCGCTGCCATTTGCCGGAGTTGAGCCTTGAAGAAGTAAAACAGTATATCGGGCACCGGTTGAGCGTGGCGGGAGCTCGAGAGAACTTTTTTACGGCTGAAGCCATGCAACGCATTTACGAACTTTCTTCGGGGGTTCCGCGCGTCATTAATGTCCTGGCAGACCGGGCGCTGCTTGCCGCCTATGCAAAAAACACTTTCGTGATCGATCCGGTGCTCGTAGAGTGCGCTGAAGCCGATCTTCAAGGAGTGATGAGCGTATGAGTCTGATCCAGCAAGCCCTGGAAAAAGCAAGCCGCGCACAGGAAACGAGAACGACCACCCCGGCTCTGGATCCCAAGCCATGGGAGCTGGATCCTTCGGGAGCGCCTCTTGAGAAGAAGCTCGAAGAGGTTCAACAAAAAAATGCCGTGCACAGGCGCAACGGGAGATGGATCCTGATCGGGGCGCTTCTTGTGTGTGCCGGAACCGTCTTTTTTTTCACGAAGATTTCAATAGGGCCTACCCGGCTTGAAACATCGGGCGTGATGAATGCTGTGACGCCGACAGCAGCTTTGCAAGCGCCGATCCGGATCCTTTCGGGGCCGATCTATCGTCTTACGGGAATTACCATCCTTGGGGATAAGCCTATGGCCGTGATCAATGAAGAGATCGTCGGCGTTGGTGCGCTTCTCCCCGGGAAAGCGATCGTCAAAGAGATCGGTAATGGGGAGGTCTTGCTGGATGTCCAGGGCAAGGATCTCCGCCTCAGGCTCTAGAGGATGCCGTCGCCGGCGCGGTATCAACATATTCTCCTTATAGTCCTTCTCTCTGTCCTCGCGATCTGGAGCGCTCTCCGGTATTTCGCAAGATAGCTTAAGCTGAAAGGATCGGCAGCTTCGTAAAGTATGTGATTATTGCACTATAAAAGTGTATAATAATCATATATGAAAATACCCTTCTTTTGGATCTCCCTAGGATTTTCCATCGGGATCGTTATTGAAAAATATTCAAACCTTCCTCTGAATTGGCCCGCTTGGTTTCTTGGGGGCGGGATCGCGCTGCTTTGTTTTTTGACGGGAAGAAAAATATTTCTTCCGGCTTTCCTTCTGGGTATGATCGCTGCGGGAGTCTTTTGGGCGCGGTTAGACGAACACGCCCCATCAAATGCGATTCAGAACTTTTCGGGACCCGAGAGCGTCACTTTGCGCGGAACGGTGGTTTCCTTGCCGGAACTTAAAGCGCGTGGAAAAAAAGCGACCGCTTCGCTTACTCTTAAAGCTCATACGATCACCAGGAAAAAAGGAAAACGATGGGAAAGCCGTAAGGTCAGCGGGCTCGTCCAGGTATTTCTGCTCCAGTCGCCCGTGCTTCCGCAAGTGGGGGATGAGCTTCGGCTTTACGGAGAGCTTAGCGCGCCGCGGACGGTCCTTAATCCGGGTGAATTTGATTACAAGAGTTTCCTGGCGCAGAAAAATATTCACGCGATCTTTCAAACGATCGGAAAAAAATGCGTCCGGGTGACGAGAACAGGGACCCCGCTGTCTTTTGCGAGGGGCCTTGCCGAAATGCGCCGTTCCATCGCCGGAATGGTTGACCGGCTTTACGGCGCGCGAGAGGGCGCGATCGTCAAAGCGCTTGTCTTGGGTCTCCGGGGGGATATTGCTCCCGAAGTCCGGGATCAGTTCATGAAGACAGGGACGATCCATCTGCTTGCGATCAGCGGGATGAATATCACCATGATCGCGGGAACTTTTTATCTGATCTTTCTTTTTTTAGGTCTCAGGTTCCGGGTCGCTTCATGGGTGACGATCCTGATCGTGATCGTTTATGTCGGACTTTCGGGGGCCGGGATCCCGATCCAGCGCGCGGGTTATGGAGCGGTGTTGATATTGCTTGCGGCGCTTGTCGGAAGGCCCGCGAACCTTTTAAATTCGCTGTGCTTCGCTTTTTTTACCCTTCTTCTTTGCGATCCCAAGAGCCTTTGGAACATCGGATTCCAGCTCTCATTTCTTTGCGTGTTTTCGCTGATCCTGATATTGCCCTTTTTGGCCCGCGTAAACACATGGACGCTTTCCCTGGGTTCGAGCCTCGCGGTGCTTCTGGGGACTTTTCCGGTGGTGCTGTACTATTTCAACATTTTTTCTCCGGTCAGCGTGGTGGCCAATCTAGTCGCGATCCCTCTTTGCGATGCCGCCCTTTTCACCGCTCTCTTCACGCTTCTTTTTGGCGGGGTCCCGCTTCTCAATGCAGTTCTGGTCAAAATATCCACATGGATCATCGCGGGGTCATTGGCTTGGGTCCAATGGCTATCGACCTGTCGCTGGGGGTATTGGTTTTTTGAAAAGCCGTCCTGGCTCTTGATCGGGGGCTATTACGCGAGTCTTGGTATGATCCTGTTCTTGTACAAGCGGACATTCTCGGCAAAGAGTTTTTGTTTTGCGGGGTTGCTTTGTTTCTGGTTTTTTATTTCAAGCGCCTTTTTCTGGAAAACAGCGCCGGAACCATTCGAAATAACTTTGCTTGCGAGTGGCAAGAACCAGCTCGCGCATGCCCGTTTTTCCAATGGGGACGAGTGGCTTTTCAATGTCGGAAGAAGCTTCCCCTCAGATCAGGGGGAGTGGCTGATCGGGCCGTATCTCAGAAGCCGGGGGACGCAACGGCTCGAGGGGATCATTGTGACCGATTTTTCAAGAAAACATACGGGAGGTCTTATCTCAACGCTTCGCGGCTTTCCAGCCGGCCATGTTCTTTATCCTGGAGGCGGCTCGTACGGATCAAAAGGATTTTATCAAGATCTTGGCCGTTCGGGTCAAAAGGCGAGGAGCCTGTGGCGGGGTGATGAGATACGAATGGGGCCGGAAAAAATTCAGGTGTTGGGACAGTCCCCAAAAGGGATCGGGGTTCTGGTCTCGTCAGGTCCCTGGCGTATACTTTTTATCTCCCGGTGGGATGAAGAACTTTTTAAGGATCATGGCGGTGGAGAGGTCCACGCTATCTTCTTGCCCACATCGACGCAGGGGATCCCCGAGGCATTCGGTGAATGGCTGGAGCGTGTGAGGCCATTGTTGGTTGTTATTCCAGATGGGTCGCCAGAACTTACAGACTCTTTGAAGCTCCACCGCATACCGTTTCTCGATTTAAAACATGTCGGGGCTCTGAGCTTTAAGGCAAACGGCCTCCGTTTGGAGTTGAAGTCTTTTCTCAAGGGACCGCTGGGATTTTACTCCTTTCCCGGGGGTGTTTTTATTTGACAGTTTTTCTCGGCCCATGCTATAGTACCGGCTCAATAATTTCCCTAACCTGAAGATTGTAAACAACTTATGAAAATTTCGAAGGTTTTTGCCTTCATTTTTATACTGCTCCTTCCGCATTCGTTCGCTTTCGCGGACTGGGTCTGGTCTCCTGAACAGGGGAAGTTCATCAACACCGAATCCGAGACCCAAAGCGACGCGGACGATATCTTCGATAATGCCCTGGATCTCTATAAAGAAAAAAAACTCGATAAAGCCGTCGAGCAGTTCCAGCTTCTCCTCAAACAATATCCAAAATCCCGCGTAGCCCCCGAGGCCGAATACCGTCTCGGAACGATCTACGAAGAAAAAAGCGATTATGTCCAGGCTCACAAGGCTTATGAGTCTCTGATCAAATCCTACCCGCAGAGCGAGCGGTTTGAAGAGGTGATCGAGCGGGAATACCAGATCGGCAACATGTTCCTTTCAGGAAAAAAAGGGAAGCTGATGGGGCTTGAGATACGCCCGTCCCTTCCTCTCGCGATCGAAGTGTTCCAGAAGATCGTGGAAGCCGCGCCTTATGGAGCGTTTGGGGATAAATCCCAGTTCAGTCTTGGTCTTGCTTATCAAAAATCCGGAAAATATGATGATGCCGTAGAAGCCTTTCAAACCTTGATCGACCAGTATCCTCAAAGCAATTTGATCCAGCAAGCGCGTCTTCAGATGGCGGAGGCGGCATACGCGAAATCCTCCAGCGAAACCCGCGACCAGAGCGCGCTCGATGAGGCGGCCCGTCAGGCTAAGGGCTATCTCAAACAGTATCCTGGCACCGAAGAAGCCGTGAAGGCCGCGAAGATCAGTCAGGAAGTCGATGAGCTGAATGCCGAGAAGAATTACCGGATCGGTCTTTATTATGAAAAAGAAAACTATCTTGAAAGCTCCTTAATCTACTATCGCGATACCGCCAAACGGTATCCGGAGACTCAATGGGGACAAAAAGCGGGCGACAAACTTCGCTCGCTCCAAGAGCCGGTTAAATATTTGAATGCCAAGGCGGAGGAGCTCCAGCAGGAATTAGGGATCCTTGAGGTGAAATATCAGGCGCTGGGGCCGGGGCAGAAAGCCGAACGGGAGCAGGTGCAAAAAGAGATCGACCAGCTCAAAAAAAGGATCAAATCGATCGACAAGAGTAAGACCGAGAGTCTGAACCGCCGGAAGCAGGACCTCAAGCGCCGCGAGGGGGAATTGAAGGAAAAATTCAAAGAGCTCGAGCGCAAGAAAAAACGCTTTAAGAACAACACCTCTCCGGATTTTCAAAAAGCGATCGATCGTTGGCAGGCGTCTCTTGAGGCCGAGCGGGATGCTCTTGCTGAAGAAAAAGACCGCCTCGAGTCTTGGCGTTCCGAATTGGGGATCCCGGATGACCGGTTCTATGAGAATTTGATCCCGTTCATGGGGCATGCGGAGACCCCTCTTGAAAAAGTCCAACGCATGGACGAAAAAGACCTTTACAAGTTGTCCCGCAAGAAAAAAGAGCTTTTGGAGAAAAAGGAAAAACTGTACAAGCGCTATAGCGAGCTCCAATCCCTTTTGACACCTGAGTATTCCGAAAGCGGCTTGCAACGCAAACGGCTGCGCGGTCTTCCGAAACTTGATCCCAATCGTCCCAGGGATCCCAAGCTCATGGCGCGCGAAAAGGAGATCGAAACTCTCGAGGCTAAGCTGGATGAGAAAATGGAGCTTTATGAACAATATTTTGGCAAGCTCAAGGAGCAAGAGCTTGAGGCGCTTATTGAGAATCGTTCCGCCGGGAAGAAACCTTTCAATCCCTTTACGGTTGAGACCGGAGATCTTCAGGCTAAGAGTCTCCAGGAATTACTTGAGTTGAAGATGCACCTCAGTGAACAGGTGAAGACCCAGCAGAATATTGTCGACACTCTTTCCACGGCTTTTGATAAAGAGCTTGCCCTTCAGGAGCAGCGGGCGATGATGAAAGATCTGGAAGAGGACAAAGAAGTGGACGCACGCAAGCTTCGCAAACAGATCAAATCTACAGAAAAAGAACTTCGTCATCGGTATCAGGATATCCAGGACCGGCATAAACGCAAGCAAGGGCTTTTGTCCCAGTTGGATGCGACCCTGAACTCAAAGGAAGAAAAAGGGACGGTTATGAAGACAGTGGCCAAACCGGTGACGGGGACGCTTTATCTGGCCCGTTCGTTCATCTTTGGACTTCCCAATGAAGATGAGACCCTGACTCAAGCCGCGGCGAAGCCGGGTGCCACCGCGTCCGCTAGAAAGCTTCAGGAAGAGATCGAGCTCGAAAGTCTTATGATCCAGGCCGACGATCAGGAGATCAAAAAGCTCGAAAAAGAGCTGGAGATCCTGAACGCCAAAGCTTCGATCGCCGGTGGCATGAAGTTCCGGAGCTCGTTCGTCAAAGTTCCTTATAATTTTATCGATGAGGCGGTTCAAAGCGCGCGCCGGGTGGTTCCCCGGAAAAATCGCAAAGATGTTCTTCTGAATCGTTTGGACAATCAGACCAAAACGCTCGATCAGCTCAAAATAAAGCTGGATGATACAGAGGCCGCGATCAAGGAGAAAACTCCCGCGGCTCCCGAAAAAGATGCGACGACGGGAGCAAGCGATCAAGGAAAGACCGGGCCGGTTCCGGATGAGCAGCAGCTCCGGGACGATGCCATGAACCTTCGGGAGCAATTGGAAATCGCTTACAGTATTTATGCGCAGGAACAGGGGGTTTTGTTAGGAGGGGCGGGTTTTAAGGAATCTCCCAAGGATTCTGAGGGCGTGAAGAATTATAAAGAATACCAGGAAGTGTCTCGTAAGCTTGTCGGATTGATCGAGGAAGAACTTGTCATTGAGCAGCAGGAGACGGCGATCCTCGTAAAACGGGTTCAGGAAGCAGACAAGGTGCTTCCCGGCATCACCTCCAAGGCTATGCAGCAGGATATCATGAGAGAAAAAGAGCGCATCACGCAACGCCTTTCGGACCTCGCGACACGGCATGATTTTCTTTCTATGGAAAAAGAACGCTTCAGCGTTAAGGGATGAACGGGGACTTATATGAAAAATAAAATGATCATTGGAATGGGGCTTTTAGTGTTGGCGATCGCTTTGAACGGTTGTGCCGGTTATACCCGCCAGACCGTGCTTCCTCGTAATATCAAAACGATCTATGTCGAGACCGTGAAGAACAAGCTGGATATCGAAAAGGTCTATGCCTACCAGCAAGGTCTTGAAATGGATATTACCAATGCGGTGATCAGGGGGCTTCACCAGGACGGGACTCTCAAGGTCGTTGAGCAGGGTAAAGCTGATGCGATCCTCAAGACCGATCTTATTTCCTTTGAACAGGAAGGACTTCGTTTCAACCAGCTTGAAAGCGTGGAAGAATACCGTCTCTTTATCGTTGTGAAGCTAAGGCTTGAAGACGCCAAAACAGGCGAATTGATCTGGGAAGAGCCGAACTTCACCGGGGATAACGAATACTATGTGAGCGACATTACCTCGATCGGGGAACAGAAGGCCGCCCAGGACGCCGTAGGGAACCTGGCGCGTAATGTCGTGGACCGCATTGTCGAAGACTGGTAGCTTTTCTCCGTCACCTCTTTCCGTGAAAAAAACAGATATCTTCCTCATCTCAGGCGATCCTTTCCTTAGCTCTCAAAAAGCCAAAGTGCTTGCCGCCGAGATCGAAAAAAAATGCGGTACCTCGCTTGAGCGACAATCGTTCGATCTGGAAGAAACCCCGCTTGAAACGATACTTGTCTCTGCAAGAACCCCCCAATTTTTCTCATCGGGACAGATCTTTTTTGTACAGAAAGCCGCCTTGATCAAGGAGCGGGATCTCGCTCTTCTTATGTCATATCTTGAGAGTCCCGCGCCTCAAACCACGCTGATCCTCGAGGCGGAGGATCTTAAGGGAGCGTCAGAGCTCCAAAAGCTTGTCAAAGAAAAAGGACAGTTGATCCTTTTGGGGAGGGAGGAGGCGCGGGGAGCCGGCGCGGCCTTTATCCAGCAAAAGCTCGCTCAATATCACAAAACCATGACCCCGGGCGCCAAAGCCCGGGCACTCGCGATGTGCGGGGATGCGGTCATGTTCCTAGATACGATGCTCGACCGGCTCGCCCAGTTCGCCGGAGAACAAAAAGAGATCCATGAAGAGATGGTCAGCCGGTTCGAAGAGAACTGGACGGAAATGGATGTTTTTAAGCTCACGAACGCTCTGGTCGACCGGGATCCGGCGCGGGCGCTTAAAGTGTTCCGCGATCTGACGGGATTTTATGAAGCCGATCTTTTTTCTCTGGTCGGGATCCTGCACTGGCAATTGCGGCAATTGTGGCAGGCCGCCATGCTCTTGGCCTCAGGGGTCACAGAACGGGAGATCGGTTCAAAACTCCGGATGCCGCCCGCCCGGTTAGCGGCTTTGAAGCGATTTCCCGTAGGGCGGTTGGAAGCGGCGGTAGAGGCGCTTTATCAGATCGACCGGAAATCAAAAACAGGACAACTCGAAGGCGTTTCAGGATTGGAAGCTTGGATTTTGGAGTATAGCGCCTGAAACAAAAACCGCCATCCTGAAGGACTCAAGATGGCGGTTTTTAAAATGGAAAGCAGTATTATTTTTTCTTGATCTTTGCGAGGAAAAGCGCGATACGGGATTTTCTCCGGTCGGCCCGGCCGCGGGGGATGACCCCCTTTGTGACCGCGTGATCATAGCGGGCCACCAGGGTTGCGGCGATGACCTTGGCTTTTTCGGGTTCTGACCCCAGCGCGGCCAGTTTCTTGCTGAGGGATTTCAGCTCGGAAAGAACGGCCATGTTCTTCGCGCGTTTTTTAGCATCACTTCGTATTCTTTTTGCAGCGGAACGAATATTGGGCATTGAGATGACTCCTTTGCGTGATAAAAGTGGCGACAATTTAGCACAGGGCTCCGGTTCTGTCAATGATGGCCGCCCCCAGGCCTCTTCTGAGCACAAGCCCGGAAAGAAGCATCTGGTCAAAGCAGCCGCCGTGGTTGCCTTGATGACCCTGATCGGACGTATTTTGGGGTTGATCCGCGATATCGTAAGCGCCAAAAGCTTCGGAACGACCTGGCAGTGGGATGCGTTCCTGTATGCCTTCATGCTTCCGAACCTTTTCCGGCGTATTGTGGGAGAGGGCGGTCTTACGAGCGCTTTCATTCCCGTTTATAACGAGATCGGGGAAAAACAAAGCCGTGCTGAGGCGTTCCGTTTTGCCAATATCACGATCAGTTTTTTAAGCCTCGCGCTTTTTGCTTTTATCCTGGTCGTAGAAGGCCTCCTCAGCCTTCTTCTGAAGATCGGGTTCCAGTCCCAGACCGTGATGCTCACGATGGAACTTTCACGCATTCTTTTTCCCTATCTCTGGTTCCTTTCGCTTTATGCCCTTGGGATGGGGATCCTGAACAGCCACCGGCATTTTCTTGCGCCGGCCATGGGCCCCGCGATCCTGGACCTGGTGTGGATCGGCGCGGTGCTTTGGGTGCCCTCCTGGATGGGGCATGATTATCTCGGGAAGATCCGTTGGCTTTCCTATGTCATTCTTTTTGGCGGTCTTCTGCATGTGGCGGTGGAATTGCCGCCGCTTCGCAAGATCGGCTTCACCTTTAAATGGATCTGGGAGATCGGTTATCCGGGATTGAAAAAAGTCTGGATGCTTCTTCTTCCTGTGGTCCTGAGTTTTGCGGTCGTTCAGATCAATATCACCGTGGACATGACCCTGGGAATGATCATTGGTTCCGGTGCGAATTCCAGCCTTTGGTACGGCAACCGCCTTATGCAGTTTCCGCTCGGGATCTTCGCCCTGGCCATGGGGACGGCGCTTCTGCCGATGCTTGCCCAGCAGATCGCGCGGGGAGAAAAAGAGGCTTCGCGCAAGACCCTTTCTTTCGCTCTCCGGAGCATCTTTTTTATCATCCTTCCGTCATCGGTCGGTCTGATCGTTCTTCGCGAGCCCATTATCCGGATGCTTTTCGAACGCGGGGAATTTGATGCCGTATCGACCGGGCGTAGCGCGGCAGTGCTTTTGGGCTACACGATCGGACTTTTCGCGTTCGCGGGACAGAAGATCATGAATAGCGGCTATTATGCGGCCCAAGATTCCAAAACGCCGATGAAGATCTCGATCCTCGCGCTTCTTTCGAACATTGTTTTGAACCTGATCCTGATGGTGCCTTTCAAGGAAGCCGGCCTGGCGCTCGGGACTTCGATCTCCGGCATCCTTCAGTTCGGGCAGCTGGTTTATTTTTATCCCAAAAAGGTTGGGCCGTTCCCGTTCCGCGAAGTCGCTGTTTCTTTTTTAAGGATCCTTGGGGCTTCCGTTGCTATGGGGATCGTATGCTATTTCAGCTGGGAGCTTCTCAAGATCTGGGTTCCGGGTCAAGGCACCTCGATTCAGCTTCTCCAGGTGTTCGGCAGCATCGGGATCGCGATCATCGCCTATTTGGGGCTGTGTCTTGTGAGCCATGTGCCCGAGGCGAAGGAAGCTTTTGCCTGGTTCTTAAAGAAAAAGAAACCAGCAGCGGATCCTGGCGAAGCTGAAAAATTAATTGGTGGAGCATAAAACGGCGCAGCGCATGTCGTAAGGATCGATTTTCGACATGCGACATGCAATGGATCCCATGAAAAACATAGGTCCGTTTAAAGACCTCCGCGCGCTAGTTGATAAATTTCCCCTTACGCCCGGTATTTATATCATGCGGGATGGGAGAGGGAAGATCCTCTACATCGGCAAGGCCAAGTCGCTTCGCAAAAGAGTCCGCTCCTATTTCCGGGTCTCTGCGGTGGTTCCCAAGATCGCGATCCTCATGGGCAAGGTCCAGACGATCGATCATATCGAAACCCCGACAGAAGTCGATGCGCTGCTTCTCGAAGCTTCTCTGATCCGCAAGCACCAGCCCCGTTACAATCAGGAGCTTAAGGACGACAAAAGTTTTCCGCTGATCAAGATCACGCGCGAAAAATTCCCGAGGCTTTGCATCACACGGCAAAAAACGGACCGGAAAGCCGATTATTACGGCCCCTATACGGATTCCAAACTTTTGCGGCAGGCAGTCGATCTGATCCAGGGTCTTTTCCCGATCCGGAAATGCCAGACCCTCCCCAAAACAGCCTGTCTTTACCATCACCTCGGACAATGCCTTGCGCCGTGCATCAAGCCTTCCGTGAAGCCCGAATATGACCGCTTGATCGGGGAGGTGAAGCGATTCCTCGGGGGCGGAAAAAAAAGTTTCTCCCAGTACCTTAACGACCGGATGGAAAAAGCGAGCCGGGAGCTCCGGTTCGAAGACGCTCAATTTTTCAAGGGGCAGATCGACGCGCTTTCAAAGCTCCGTAAAAAAAGATTTCTTCCCAAAAATCCGGGGCAGGGGATCTCGCTTTCCGCGACACTTGAACTGAAGCACCTTTTAAAGCTTGAGAAACTTCCCGAGAAGATCGTCTGTCTCGATGTCTCCAATGTGCAGGGGGACGAATCCGTAGCTTCGAAGGTGAGTTTTTATCGCGAGCTTCCGGATAAATTCGGTTATCGGCGTTACAAGATCAAAGGAGTCTCCGGGATCAACGATTACGCCATGATCGCCGAGGCCCTGACACGGATGCTCCGGGGGATCCAGTCCGGCCGCGAAGATTTCGTGCCGGACCTTATCATGATCGACGGAGGGAAAGGGCATCTCAGCGTAGCCGCCAAAACACTTGCTCGGGAAGGCATGGAGCAGATCGAACTCATTTCTATCGCCAAGCAGTTCGAATGGATCCATTCCCTGAAGTTCCGCGCGCCGGTAGTTATTCCTGCGGATGCGCCGGCTCTTTATCTCTTAAAGAAAATTCGGGATGAATCCCACCGGTTCGCTATTACTTATCACCGGTTCCTTAAGTCAAAAGGCCTGGAGCGATCCTCGCTGGACAATATTCCGGGCATCGGAGAGAAACGGAAGAGGATCTTGCTCCGGCATTTTGATTCGGTCGAGGATATCCGTCATGCCGACATCGAAAAACTTAGCACCATCCCCGGGATCGATCCCAAAACAGCCGCCAGGATCGTCACCTTTTTTCGTTCAAGATCCGGAGGATAGAAAAAGGTCTCAGCGTGAGGGACAAAGAGGGGGGGGTGCAGTCCGGAAGGATCAGATCCCCGGCCTGTATTTTTTGAGTTCCTTCTCAAGTTGCTCGATCTTCTCCTTCTGTTCGATCATGATCATTTCACGCCCGACAGCGGCATCGTTGAAGATCTTCAACTGCTTGTTCTTGTCGAGAAGGTCCAAATAAAGTTTCCGGATGCGCAGCATTACAGCGACTTTTAAAAGAAGTTCTTCCTCGCTTTGAGGGAGGTAAAAGAATTCTTCGGCCCCGGCTTCGGTAAGGGCTTTGATCTTGGTGGCAAGATCGTGGAATGCCGCGGAGGCGCAAATGATGGGAATGTATTTTGTTTGTTCGTTCGTTTTTAGAGCGCGGATCATTTCAAGACCGTCCATGCCCGGCATGGAAATGTCGGAAATAATGACATCCGGCGACTCGGATTGGGCTTTTTGCAGTCCTTCTTCGCCGTCCGCCGCTTCAAGGACTGTATAGCCCTTGGTGGTAAGCATGGCTTTATACACCGATCTTTGCGTTGCGCTATCTTCTACGATCAGAATCTTAACCATCCAAGCCCCCTTTTTCCAGCCACTCTAATCTAGCATTTTTCGTATAGCTTTCAAAGATTTAACCGATTAATGACCCGATATGATGGGCGGGATCTACGGAA